>JALJPB010000034.1 GCA_022969175.1 Colwellia sp.
GCTTTACTCAACTTTGATGTCTCTAAAGCAAAATCTGCATCATTAATACGAGAGCGACTTACTGACATATGTTCAATTGAAATTTCGGAGATTGAAACTGTTGATTGTAAACGATTCATTGAAGCACCAAAACCAGCACGTTGCTCAGAAATATAGGCTAACGCCCGATCAATCAAACTAATCGCGTTTTCTGGGTCTGTCGCAATATTTAATGCATTTAATCCAAGCGCTTCTAAATCAACACGCGAAAACTCCATTTCCAAACGATGCCCTTTTTCAGAGCCGACTTGTAAATTATAAGTATTAGCCAATAAAGGATTAATCACGTGTGCAGTAGGTACTTTTACGGTAAACCCCTCCATAGGGTCCAGTGTTAAAAAGGTTGTAGAGTTATCTACAACAGACTCAGCAGTTTTAACATCACCACCATCAACATCAAAGCCACCTATAGCGCCGGTATCTTCATTGCCAAAATTAAAGTCATTAGTAATGAATGTGGCGCCTGAACCACCTGAAAACGCAGTTTGAAAAGCAGCTTGTGTCGCATAGGAGGTTAAACCATTAGCAAATAAATCTTGTATCGCTTTATCTAAAGTATTTGTGCCCAAATTTGCAGCTAAATTTGTTTCACTACTTAAAAAGGCCATAACGTCTTTGATACCATCACCGCCGTTGGATTTGATATCATCGTGTAACATTCGAACGGCGGTATAGCCTTGCGAATAATGTTTGGAAGAACTATCCCAAGTGCCGTCGGTAAAAAAAGTATTATCGGCTGCATAACTGGTAATATCTGTACCAGTAAAACCATCGGTTTTATCAAATAATGTTGGGTCACCAGCAAAAGCAACTGCAAAATTGGCATCATTTTCAGCAACCAATTGATTATATACATTTTCATCTGCACCTTGAATAAGCTCTGCAGCACCTTCCTTAAACCACGTTGGTAATGAATCCATATCCATAGTTCGCCCCATCACTGCATGCACCATTTCGTGAGCAATGATACGGTCACTAAACTGCGGGGCAGAACCACCGTCAGGCTTTTTGCCAATAGGAAAGGACTTAGTATAAATAGTTAATGTTTGTTGTTGTGCCCTACTTAAAGAGTCATCATTGGCAGCAGAATAACTAACTGTAGCCGCAAACTCAGCATTTGGGTCATCATCAAAAACAAGTGACATTTCTTGTTTATCGGTAACTTTCAAACCAAAACCATCACTGATCATTCGTTCTGATTCAGCAAACCAATTAGTGAATAATTGATCGACCATAAACTGTTTTGTTTCATCAACATGTGCAGGCAGTTCATTACGTTCAAACAGTTTGACACCATTAAATTCAGTTGTCGCTGCAACACTATCCATCTCGTTAAGTAATTGTGAAGCTTCCTGCTGTAATGCGCTACGATTTGAAGCTGATAAAGTGCCATTAGCCGCTTGCACTGATAACTCACGAATACGCTGTAAATTAGTGACAATTGAATTTAAAGAACCATCGGCAGTTTGTAACGCCGAAATACCGTCATTGGTATTACGAATAGCCTGTGTTAAACCACGAATTTTAGAGGTAAAACCGTCACTAATCGCAAGTCCAGCTGCATCATCTTTAGCAGAGTTAATTCTCAAGCCAGAAGACAGACGTGTCATCGCTTCACTTTGCTTTAACTGCGAGCGATTTGACATTCGCTGCGCAAATAGTGAATTAATATTGGTATTTACTCTCATTGCCATGGAAAGTCACTTTATAATTTTATTCCCTTGTATAATTATCGACCACTTAGTAAATATCTTTAGAAATTATTAATAGATAATATAAAACTTTCCTTAATACATCGCATAAAAATTTATTTAGAGATCACCTCATCGTATATATAATTAAAAAGTCCTTTTAATTTGTTGATTAACATAAATATTGGTGCCAATTTTTACCAAAACTTAAAACTCCTTCACATTATGTTCAAATAACAAGCGTCAAAGAATAACTGGCACGAATTAAGCTTGGAATCACTACTTAGATGAAATAAACTGAAAACATACAGCGCAAGCTCTTTATACTTATAAGTTTAAGTTAAGAGCGATATTTTTAAGGGGTAAACAATGTTTAATGGCAAAAATATCTTAATCACTGGCGGAACAGGCTCTTTTGGAAAAAAATATACCAAAACACTGTTAGAAAGATATAAACCTAATAAAATTATTATTTACTCAAGGGATGAATTAAAACAATTTGAAATGCAGCAGGACTTTAATCAACCTTGCATGCGATATTTCATTGGTGACGTTCGTGATAGAGAACGCTTAACCCAAGTAATGAATGGTGTGGATTTTGTTATACATGCTGCCGCGTTAAAACAAGTACCTGCTGCAGAATATAATCCTATGGAGTGTATCAAAACGAATATTAATGGTGCAGAAAACGTCATATCTGCAGCATTAATAAATAATGTTGATAAAGTCATAGCATTGTCTACAGATAAAGCAGCAAATCCCATCAACTTATATGGTGCTACAAAATTAGTTTCTGATAAACTTTTTATTGCAGCTAATAATATATCCGGTGCAAATAAGACAACATTTTCAGTAGTACGTTATGGTAATGTTGTTGGTTCTAGAGGCTCTGTAGTACCGTTTTTTGAAAAACTTATTAATGAGGGCGCGGCTGAAATTCCAGTAACACATATCGAAATGACTCGGTTTTGGATAACATTACAAGATGGTGTAGATTTT
This sequence comes from Colwellia sp., assembly GCA_022969175.1. GTDB lineage: Bacteria > Pseudomonadota > Gammaproteobacteria > Enterobacterales > Alteromonadaceae > JALJPB01. The sequence goes on from JALJPB010000034.1 coordinate 2,730, forward strand.
GTCTTAAAAAACTTTTCCCGCATGTTTGGTGGTGAAATATTTGTACCCAAAATTCCCTCTATGCGTATTATTGATTTAGCGAAAGCTATGGCTCCCAAATTAGATATCAAAATTGTTGGTATTCGACCAGGTGAAAAATTACATGAAATAATGTGCCCTTCTGATGATTCTTACCATACCTATGAATACGATGATCATTTTGTTATTGCACCCAGTATAAAGTTTTCAAGTCGAAGTAATGATTTTACAGTAAATGCATTAAACGAACATGGGCATCAAGTCGTACATGGTTTTGAATATAACTCTCAAAATAACCCAACATTTTTATCGAAAAAAGAGTTGTTAGATTTTAATACATTAGCTGAACTATGATCCCCACTTTTATTCCATACGGTAAACAAAACATTAGTCAAGCTGATATTGATGCAGTTGTTGATGTTTTAAAGTCGGATTTTCTCACCCAAGGCCCCCAAGTTCCTAAATTTGAACAAGCAGTAGCAAACTATTGTAAAGCTGAATATGGAATTGCAACATGCAATGCTACTGCGGCTTTACACATAGCTTGTTTAGCCTTAGACGTAGGTATAAATGATATTGTCTGGACGAGCCCTATTTCTTTTGTTGCTTCTGCTAATTGTGCGCTTTATTGCGGAGCCAAAATTGATTTTGTAGACATAAACCTTAATAGCGGAAATATGTCTATTAAGAAGTTAAAAGAAAAACTAGAATTAGCTAAAAAAAACAACTCATTGCCTAAAGTAGTTATCCCCGTGCACCTAGCGGGTCTATCATGTGAAATGCGAGAAATAAATCAGCTTGCTAAGCAATATAATTTTAGAGTTATTGAAGATGCTTCACATGCTGTTGGCGGGAAATATCAAAATCAACCCATTGGTAACTGCCAATATTCTGACATCACAATTTTTAGTTTTCACCCTGTAAAAATAATAACTACAGCAGAGGGTGGTATCGCATTAACCAATGATTCTAAACTGGCTCAACAATTAGAGTTATTAAGAAGCCATGGCATTACTTCAAACCAAGAGCTGATGACTGAAAAAAGTCATGGCCCTTGGTATTACCAACAAATAGCCCTTGGCTTTAATTATAGAATGACAGAGTTGCAAGCTGCACTAGGGCTTAGCCAAGTAAAGCGCTTAAACGAATTTGTTAAACAAAGAAACCAGATAGCAGCTGTCTACGATGAAGCATTTGTAGATTCATCATTATCTATACTAAAACCAGCAGTTAATAGTTATTCTTCTTATCACTTATATATAATTCTTTTGCCTTTGGAGAAGAAAAATCAACATAAAGAGATAATTGAAGCATTAAGAAACGACAACATTTGTGCTCATTTACATTATATCCCGATTCACACCCAGCCTTATTATCAAGCTTTAGGATTTAATAACGGCGATTTTGAAAATGCTGAAAAATACTATAGTCGAGCTATTTCTTTGCCTTTATATTACGGACTATCCAATAAAAATCAGCAATACATCATTAAGAAAGTTAAAGAAAAACTATGAAACTAGCTCTGGGTACTGCTCAATTTGGACTGGATTATGGAATATCCAATCAGAATGGACAAGTTGTTGAATCAGAGAGCAAAAGAATTTTAGCACTCGCCAATACTTCTGGCATTAATACATTAGATACAGCCGCAGTTTACGGTAACAGTGAAAAAGTTATTGGCAATACTATTTCCAAAATAAATCATAAATTCAATATAGTAACTAAAATAACCTTACCTAAAGACATTCTAGTCAATGAATTATCTTCTTATTTTGATAGGCAAATATCTGTATCGTTAAAAAATTTACAAACGACAAAAGTTTATGCAGTAATGCTACATAATGTCAATGCTCTCAACCCAACAAATATATCTACTATTTTTGAAAGCTTTGAGCAATTAAAAACAAACCTGCTATGCCAGAAAGTTGGAGTTTCTGTTTATACCCCTGAACAACTATTTCAAGTTATAGATCATGTTGATATAATTCAAATCCCTTTAAATATCATTGACCAACGTTTTTCTGATCCAGCTATTATCGAAAAAATCAAAAATAGAAATATAGAAGTCCATGCAAGATCATTATTTTTACAGGGCTTAATATTAATGAATAAGAGTCAAAGGCCAAGTTATTTTGATAAATATCAAGATCACTTTCAGGCTATTGCCTGTTATTGTCAAAAACACTCGTTATCAAAATTAGAAGCTTGTTTTGCCTTTGCAAAATCAATGTCATTTGTTGATAAGTTTGTTGTTGGAGTCAATTCAGCACTCGAATTAACACAAATAATTAACGCATTAAATGTAACCCGCCCTCTAAACTTTAGCCGTTTTTCTTTGAGTGATGACGAACTTATAAATCCTATAAATTGGCCAACTAGGGCTTAAACAATGCAAGTACTTATAATTTTGCAAGCACGTTCTAATTCTACTCGTTTACCTAAGAAAGTATTAAAACCCATTTTAGGTAAAGCGATGCTTGCTCATCAAATAGCGAGAATTCAACAAGCAACACGATTTGATCAACTACTTGTCGCTACTAGTGCACTCAATGATGACAACGAAATTGAAACACTCTGCCAAAACCTTAATATTCCTTGTTATCGAGGTTCATTAAATGATGTTTTAGACAGATATTATCAAGCTAGTAAACAATATGGCGCCCAAAATATCGTCAGAATCACTGGCGATTGCCCATTAATTGATAGTGATATAATTGACCAAATCATTGATATGCACATAGGTAGTGATTGCGACTATACCTCTAATGTAGAGCCGCCAACATTACCCGATGGATTAGACGTAGAAGTATTTACATTCAAAGCTCTTGAAAGAACATGGCTCGAAGGAATAAAACCATCTGAACGTGAACATGTCACTTCATTTATACGAACTAATACGCATCTTTTTAAATGTCAAAATTTCACATATAAACGAGATTTATCACAATTACGTTGGACAGTTGATGAAGTAGAAGATTTTGAGTTTGTTAGCCAAATTTATCAAAATCTTTATCCCAAAAATAATAACTTTAACTTAAATAACATCCTTGATTTACTCGAAAAAAAACCTGAACTTTCAGCAATTAATCAAGAGTTTTCTCGTAATGAAGGTTTATATAAGGCTCAAGTAAAAGATAAGGAACTTGGCTATGACTAGGTCATATGATAATTCAAACAAATGGTTGTTACGTGCAGAAAAGACTATTCCATTGGGCTCTCAAACATTCAGTAAAAGCCGTATAGCCTATCCTAACAAGGTGTCTCCCCTGTTTATTAAACGAGGTCAAGGGTGTCAAGTTTGGGATGCAGATGATAATCAGTATACTGATTTTGTGAGTGGGCTTTTATCCGTTTCTCTAGGTTATTGTGATATTGATGTAGATAACGCTGTTATTGAGCAAATAAAGTCAGGAGTCACTTTTTCTTTACCACATCAGCTAGAAATGGAAGTCGCGGAAATGCTAGTTGAAATGATCCCATGTGCAGAAATGGTTAGGTTTGGTAAAAATGGCAGTGATGCCACTTCAGCAGCAATACGACTAGCTAGGGCTCATACGGGTAATGACCATGTTGCTGTTTGTGGATATCACGGCTGGCAAGATTGGTATATCGGTTCAACTACTCGAGACCTTGGTGTTCCTGAGGCAGTAAAATCATTAACTCACAGCTTTACCTATAATGATATCGATTCACTTAAGGAAATATTAATCACTCATCAGGGAAAAATGGCTGCTGTCATCATGGAACCGATGAATACAGCGTACCCTAAAGACGGCTTCTTACAAAAGGTAAGAGATTTATGTAACAGCCACAATGTTGTTTTAATATTTGATGAAACCATCACCGGATTTCGCTATGACTTAGGTGGTGCGCAAACCTTATTTAATGTAATCCCTGACCTAGCTACCTTTGGTAAAGGTATGGCGAATGGTTATCCTATATCTGCAGTAGTGGGTCGTAAAAATATTATGATGCTAATGGAAGATGTTTTCTTTTCCGGTACTTTTGCCGGTGAAACACTATCATTAGCAGCAACAAAAGCAACTTTAACTAAAATTCGTGATGAAAATGTACTTAGCCACATTCATCAAATGGGTAATAATCTAATTAAAGGTTTACAGAAACTAATTGATAAGTATCAAGCATATCAATGGCTATCTCTTGCCGGTCATCCATCATGGTCTTTTTTAGTAATGCTTGGTCATGGAAAATATTCAGCAATTGAATTAAAGTCATTGTTTTTGCAAGAAATGAATAAGTTAGGTATTTTACTTGGCGGCGGACATAACCTTAATTTTTCTCATAAAGAAAAGGATATAGATGTTTTATTGAAAGCCTATGACCACGTATTATCCATTTTAGTTGATACAATTGCCCAAGAAAATTTTTCAGATAAATTTCAAGGACAATTGTTAGAACCCGTATTTAAGGTACGCTAATGACCCACATTGTCTTTCGTGCAGATGCATCAGTAATTATCGGCACAGGTCATATTATGCGTTGCCTGACTTTAGCTCACCAATTAAAGAAACGTGGTGTTGATATAACTTTTATCACGCACACTCATTCTGGGAATTTGATAAAGGAAATTCGAGCATTCGATTATCGAGTTGTTGAGTTAACAACAATAACTAGGCCTATAGATAAACACAATGCAAATAGCTGGCTGGGGTGCTCTCAACAGGAAGATGCAAAGGAGTGCATAGAGAAGCTTTCTTTAATACCACCCATTGATTATTTGATAATAGATCATTATGCAATAGATGAGAATTGGCACAAACAACTCCGACAATATTGTCAGAGACTAATGGTAATTGATGATTTAGCCAACCGACATTATGATTGTGACATATTACTAGACCAGACCTTAAACCGACAAACTCATGACTACCAAAATTTAATGCACGCTCACTGCCAATTATTATTGGGGAGTAAATTCATGTTGTTACGTGAAGAATTTGCACTCGTTCGTCAACAAGCTATAGATATAAGAAACCAAGAAATAGAAAGTTCTCCTCATATTCTTATATCCATGGGAGGTTGTGATCCTGACAACATCAATCAACTCGCTATAAATGCACTTATCAAACTAAAAAAACAACAAAAAAAGCTATCTGCAACGGTTGTGATATCAAGTAAAGCTCCACACTTGATGTTATTAAAAAATCAACTTAGTCAATATGATTGGGTGTCATTAGAAATTGACAGTAAAGATATGTCAGCATTAATGCTTAATGCAAACATTGCTATTGGAGCTAGCGGCTCAACGGCGTGGGAAAGATGCAGCTTAGGCTTACCTTGCATCACTATCGTAAGTGCAGAAAACCAGCAAACTATCGCTGAAAACTTATCTGCACAGCAAGCAATTATAAATCTTGGCTGGTATAAAAATATCACAATTGATATGTTTGTTGTAGCAATTGAAAATTTACTTGAAAATAAAAAACAATATAGTCATATGGTCCAGCAGTGCTTTTCAATTTGTGATGGGCAAGGTACTAATAACGTTATTAACGAGGTTTTTCCAGATGTTTAAAACAATTTCTGTACTTGTGGATAATAAATCTTGGATCTTACCTTTTGCAGAACGCTTAGTTGAAGAGCTTAAAAATAAACAATACACAAGTAAACTTATTCGCCGCGCTGAAGATATACCGCATGGGGACGTTTGTTTTTTATTAGGTTGTACAAAAATTATTTCAAATGAAATTTTGCAACGCAATACTTACAATATGGTCGTTCATGAAAGTGATTTACCTTCCGGTAAAGGTTTTGCTCCAATAGCATGGCAAATACTTGAAGCGAAAAAAACGATCCCCGTTTGTTTGCTAGAAGCCAATTCAGATGTCGACAGTGGGAAAGTTTGGCTTAAAAGTAACATTAAATTAGAAGGTAACGAATTATCTGTACATTGGAGAAAGAAACAAGGAGAAATAAGTATTAAACTCGCTTTAAAATTTATTTCTCAATTTTCAAAATTAAAACCTACAATACAACAAGGTAGGTCTAGTTATTACTCCAAAAGAACAGCTAAAGATAGCGAGTTGGATATTAACAAAACTATTGCAGAGCAATTTGAACTACTTCGAATTGTTGATAATAAGCATTACCCTGCATTTTTTGATCACCGAGGCAGTCGGTATAAAATTGAGATAACTCGCGATGACTAATTATCTAGTAGCTACAATTAAAGATTGGAATATCGATAAGTTTAAAACCGAAACTCCACAATTCCCAGGTAAGTGGTTTTTAATCACAAACAATGAAGAATTAACATTAGAAAAATTAAGAGAATTATCACCAAAGTACATTTTCTTCCCTCACTGGAGTTGGTTAGTACCTAATGAAATATTAAATGAATTTGAATGTATTTGTTTTCATATGACGGACGTACCATATGGTCGTGGTGGTAGCCCATTACAAAACTTAATTTCTAGAGGTCATAAGGATACTAAATTATCAGCTTTGAGGATGGAAAAACACTTAGATAGTGGCCCTGTCTATTTAAAAACGCCCCTGTCTTTACAGGGTACAGCTAGAGAAATATTTTCTGACTGTGCGCAACTTACTTTTAAAATGATTTCCACAATTGTAACTTTGCAGCCATTACCTATTCCACAATCAGGCACTGTCGTTGAGTTCAAACGTAAAACACCTGCAGACAGTGAGCTACCAATTAAAAACACTATTGAAGAAATTTATGATCTCATTCGTATGTTAGATGCTGATACATATCCAAAAGCATTTCTTAATCATGGCAATATAAGAATTGAATTATCTCAAGCCATTATTAATTCTGAAACTGAAATAAATGCACACGTTAAAATAACTTTGCGAGATAAACCGGTATCATGAAAAAAAACTATATAGAGATTGACGGCAAGAGAATCGGTCCCGAATACAAGCCTTATATTATTGCAGAATTGTCCGCTAACCATAATGGCAGTATAGATAAAGCATTGGAAACCATTGAAGCTGCGGCAAAATGTGGAGTTGATGCAATAAAACTGCAAACTTATAGTCCTGATACCATGACCATTGATTGCGAACTTGACGACTTCCAAGTCAAAGGTGGTTTATGGGATGGTTACAAATTATATGATTTATATAAATGGGCACAAACCCCCTTTGAATGGCATCAACAATTGTTTGCTAAAGCACAAGAACTTGGTCTGACAATATTCTCTACTCCTTTTGATGAAACAGCCGTAGATTTACTCGAAGCTTTAGATGCTCCTGCATACAAAATAGCCTCATTTGAAATTATCGATTTACCTTTAATAAGGCGCGTGGCTCAAACAGGTAAACCAATGATAATTTCTACAGGAATGGCTAATTTATCAGAAATAGAAGAGGCTATTAACACCGCTAAAGATAATGGTTGTACTGAACTAGTAGTTTTACATTGCATTAGCGCCTACCCTGCACCAATAGCGCAGTCTAACTTAGCAACAATAAATGATATTGCCAAACGATTTGACGTTATTCCCGGCCTTTCAGATCATACCCGAGGAACCGTGGTTTCAGTAGCTTCTATTGCCCTTGGTGCTTGCTTAATTGAAAAACATTTTATTCTCGACAGGAATGATAAAGGACCTGATTCAGAGTTTTCACTTGAGCCTACCGAATTTACCACCTTAGTAAACGAAACGAAAGCCGTTCACCAAGCAATTGGTGTAGCTGGATATGAGCGTAAACCTGTCGAAGAAGCCAGCATGAAGTTTAGGCGCTCCCTTTATTTTGTTAAAGATCTTCAACAAGGAGAAATAATCACCAAACACCATGTTAGGAGAATACGCCCTGGCTACGGTTTAGCCCCAAAATATTATGATGATGTTATTGGCTGCAAGGTATTACAAAGTATTAAGCGTGGTACGGCGGTGAATTGGGAGTTGATAACCAATGAAAAATAAAGTATTGGTAATAGTCGCCCATGCAGATGATGAAACACTCGGCTGTGGCGGCACATTATTAAAACATCGCGATAATGGTGATGAAGTCGTCATTATTTTTATGACTGATGGTATTGGTGCAAGAAATCCTGAGAAAAATGGTAGTGAAGAAAAACTTCGCATGCAGGCTCAGAAAAATGTATGTGCACAGTTAAATGTTAAAAAATTCTACAATTTTTCATTCCCTGATAATCGAATGGATAGTGTTACGCTCATCGATGTAGTACAAGAAATAGAAAAAGTACTTCATATCCAGCAACCTAGTATTATTTATACTCATCATGGTGGCGATCTTAATATTGACCATCGTATTGTTCACCAAGCAGTGATGACTGCATGTCGCCCTCAACCTAATAGTTCTGTGCATACTATTTTATCTTTTGAAGTAAATTCAAGTACAGAGTGGGCTAGTGAAAATATGGGAGGGCATTTTATTCCCAATTACTATGTTGACATATCAAGTTTTATTAAAGAAAAAGAGCAATTATTAAATCTCTATGCGGATGAAATGAGAGTTTATCCTCATAGCCGTTCAATCGAAGCAGTCATGAACCTCAATAAATTAAGAGGGAATAGCGTGGGATTACAGGCAGCAGAAGCATTTATGCTTTTAAGGCAGATAATAGTTATTTAACGTCACTATAGGTATAATTATTGCTTATAATTAATAATAAAATAACGACTATAAATTTATTATGAATTCAATTGAAAAGAAAAGTTTACCCGCTTCAAGTTGGTATCTAGAACTAGCTGCTCAGGAAATCACTTTTAATCGATTCGATAATGCCGAGAGATATTTATTAGAAGTCTTAAAAATTGATGAAACAAATATAACAGCGACTTTACAATACGGTAATTTATTAATAGAGCGAAGGCGCTTCCTAGAAGCAAGTGCATTTCTTCAAATAGCTTATTTAGCATTTCCCAGCAATTTAAATATAGCTACAGCTTATTATATGTCACTAAGGCGACAAGGGTTAATTCCTGAATGTATAGAGCTTTGCCTAGATATACTTAAAAAACATCCCAGTGATAACAATATAAAAAGTGAAATGGCCGTAGCGCTAGTTATGTCAGGTAATATTGACACCGCATTGAAATCCAAAACAAATGATTTTATTCCATCACTTCGTTGGCAACAGTGGAAAATCCCAGCATTACTAGCAAATAATAAAACAAGTGAAGCATTATCAATAATAGAAGAAGTGGGTCCATTCATTTCTGAAGTTGATATTCTAGCTCTGCTAGCATTAGAAACTCTTTCTCGAAAAGATCATAAGCAATCAGTAAAATCTCTTTATGCACAATTTTCTAAGTTAGCACCCCAAATAAATAAACCTGTATGGACAAATTTTGAATTAATGCGCTACTGTGATATCCATGAAAATATTAATGTTTTTGACAATAAATCAGAAACATCATTAGCTCTTAACCCCGTACCCTACTGTCCTAGAGCAACCGGCACTAGTCATATCCATTATGATTTACAAGTAATAAAAGAAAAATCACATTATAATCAGCCTATCATTAATGCCGAATGTTTAGAAAAAAACATCAATGACTTTCGAATTCTATGTCGTGAATTAATAGACGATGGCTGTTTCGATCTATTTAAAAGCAATATGAAATTAATGAAAGATAGGTACGCACCTGAGAAAGATAGCTTTATACAGGTTATGTCTACTGGTCGTTGTGGTACTTTGGCACTATATGAGTTTTTTAAAAAATCTAAACGAATAATTCCTTATCACACCATGCAGTGGCAATTAATTCCTCCTGATCGAAATCATATACTCTATCGCATAATTTCTGGAAATTTTGATAAATGCATCATTTCTAAAATTCTGACAGCATATTTAACAAATAGAGTTGCAGAAATCTGTTATGCATATCAAAGAAATTGCACTCCGGTTATTATTAATCACTGGGATACCGTATTTGCATCTTTCTTAGCGGAGCTATTTCCAGATAGTAAATTTCTCCATATTTGGCGAGATGATAAGAAAGTATTCCAATCTATTTATGGTAAAAATCAATTTCAAAATGAACAATTAAGACATTGTTATTTTGATGATAGTTTCTCCGATGGCGCGTTCAATTGTTTTTTTGATTCAAGTCTTAGTATGCAGCAGCAAATTTCATGGTATTTATATATAACACGAGAATATTCTTACGCATTTAAGAAAACACTTCCGAAAAATAGAATGATTTCATTACGAAGTGAAGAGTTTTTTAACTGTGAAATTGAAAGTTTTAATAAAATTAAATCTATTGTCCCAATCAATGATCTAGACGAAGATGATTTTCTCTCATCTTTTTCAAAACCCGTGAATCAAAAAACAGAAAAAGTTCAAATAAATAAAAATAATCTACATGAAAAATCATGTGACATTGATATACTAATTAAACAGTTACAACAACATGGCAAGTTTGTTTAGCAATTAGATAATAGCCACCTTAAACAGTGTATGAACGAGAGTAATATGAAAAAATGTACAGCTTGTAATCTACCAGAAACCTATGAAACTATAGAATTTGATGACAAGGGTGTTTGTAATATATGTCGTCAAAAAACATTCAAAGACAATAAAATTAACTGGAAGAAACGTGCTGATATGTTAGGTGAACTAATTGAACAGCATAGAGGAAAATACGAGTATGACTGTATTCTGCCCTTTTCCGGAGGTAAAGACTCAACCTTTACATTGTTATATCTAATTAAACATTACAAAATCAGACCATTAGTTGTTCAATTTAATCATGGTTTTATGCGTGACACTTTACTAGAAAACAATATTCGAACCTTTAAAAAGTTGGGGGTCGATGTCATATCTTTCACTCCAAATTGGAAGTTGGTTAAACGCTTAATGCTAGAGGCTTTAATTCGTAAAGGTGATTTTTGTTGGCACTGCCATACCGGAATATTTTCTTATCCAATGCATATAGCATTAAAGTACAAGGTCCCTCTCGTTTTTTGGGGTGAACCTTCCTCTGAATATACTGCCTATTATGATTATGAAGATAATGAAATAGAACAAGTAGATGAAACTAGGTTTAATCGTTTTATCAACTTAGGTATTACAGCCCCAGATATGCATGACATGATCAAAGATGATTATGAGTGCGACCCTAGGGAGCTAACGCCTTACACATATCCTAATCTTAGAGATTTAAAGAAATTGAAATATCAATCGGTTTGTTTGGGTTCTTATATACCATGGGATGTAAAAGAGAATACTAAACTTATTCAAGATGAATTAGGCTGGCGTGGCGACCAAGTTGAGGGTATGCCTTGGGGAGAATATTCCTATGAGAAAATTGAATGCTCAATGCAAGGCATGCGTGATTACATTAAATATTTAAAAAGAGGCTATAGCAGAGTTAGTCAAATGACTGCTTTAGATTTACGGAATGGTCGAATTGCTAAAGAATATGCAGATAAACTTATTGCAGATTATGAAGGTAAAAAACCACCATCATTAACTTTATTTCTAGAGTACTTAGGATTAAGTGAGGATGAATTTAATCAAATTGTTGCCAAAACGGTTGTGCCACCATTTGAGCCAGATTTTGACGGTATGTCTTTTGCCCCCAAAACCCAAGATTTTGATCGGTGGTATCGAGAAGATGAACAAGATAGAGGCATCATTTTTAAAAGCAATATTTTAGAATAACTATGATAGGAATATTAAATATTGGCGTTGGTAATGTCCAATCGGTTTATAATGCTATTTATGAAAATGGTTTCGATCCTGTATTTGTGAACTCCCCTGACGAAATAAAAGATTTAAGTCATTTAATTTTACCAGGAGTAGGGAATTTTAGTGCTGTGATGGCAAATTTAAATAAGCTTAATTTTGTTAATCCCATCAAAAACTTCTCTGCCGAAAATAAACCAATGCTAGGGATTTGTTTAGGTATGCAGTTGCTCGCTAGTTACTCCGAAGAAGGAAACAAAACCAGTGGATTAAATATTATTCCTGCAACAGTCTCTAAAATTGACAATACTCAGCAGTTAAGAGTTCCACATGTAGGCTGGAATGAAGTGAATTGTACACAAAAGCATCCTATTTTTATAAACATAAAAGATCAAAGAGATTTTTACTTTGTCCATAGTTACCATATGCAATGTAATAATCGAGAGAATGTAATCGCTACAACTCATTATGGCACGGAATTAACCTGCGCTGTAGCCTATAAAAATGTAGTTGGGGTGCAATTTCATCCAGAAAAAAGTCAAAAAAATGGCATGCAATTATTAGAAAATTTCTGTAATTGGGATGGGCAATGTTAAAAAAAAGAATTATTCCATTAATGTTATTGCTGGATGGCCGATTAGTCAAAACAATACAATTTGATTCTTGGCGAAATGTTGGAGATCCAATTCAAAGCGCAGGTGTATACAATTCTCAATATACAGATGAATTAGTACTATTAAATATCGCTCGTGATAAGAGAAGTATTGAACAATTAGCAGCATTAATACCTGAAATAGCAAAAGTTAGTTTTATGCCATTATCCGTAGGAGGAGGTATAAATTCATTAGCTGATGCAGCTTATCTTATTAATCAGGGTGCCGATAAGATAATCATTAACTCCTTAGCTTATGATCAACCAGAGATAATCACTAAAATTTCCCAAGAATTTGGATGTCAGGCGGTTATTGTCAGTATTGATATAAAAGAAGATGATAATGGAAAATTCCTTCTTTATTCACATTGTGGCCAAGAGTTGGAAGGGACTACATTGCTTAACCATATAAAGCAATGTGAAGACGCTGGTGCAGGAGAATTTATGATCCAATCAATTGACCATGATGGCATGATGGAGGGCTATAACATTCGTCTTTTAGAGTATGTTATGAATAATACCAACATTCCGGTTATCGGTTGTGGTGGTTCAGGTAACTATCAGCACTTAAAAGATGCTTTTGTAAAGACAGAAATAAGTGCTCTAGGTTGTGGTAGTTTATTCAATTTTTCAGATAGTAATCCTATTAGAGCAAAAAATTATTTAACAAACTATGGTTTGGCATTTAAAAAGGTATAGCTTTGAGCAATAAAAACGAGATTTCATTTGGTAGCGTTAAAAATATAATCTTAATAGGTGGTGGAGATTTAATGTTTGCCAGTGCCTGTTTGTTCAAAGAGAAAAACTTCTCTGTTAATGTAATTATTGCTCCTCGACACTCTGATGAAAAATTAACAAGCTCTGGAACTACTCTAACCCAAGAACTTAGTGCTCAAAACGTAAATTATACAATTATTGAAGATATCAATACCCTTACCAATACTGAATTAAAACAATATGTTCCGATAGAGAGCATTGCTCTTTGTTATGGTCCTGCTTGGGTATTTAAACCTCATGTCATAAATTGCTTTTCTCAAGGCATGTATAACATCAATCCAATACCCATTCCTCATTATCTAGGTGGAGCTCATTATACTTGGCAGCTACTAAATCGAAATGTTGAAGGTGGATGTTTTTTTCAAGAAATAACAGAGGATTTAGATCAGGGCGATATTATTGATAGCCATTATTTTACTATTAACGAAAAATCTACAACTCCAAATGATTATTTTGCAGAAAATTTAATTGAAGGCATGTATTTTATCGATGATTTAGTTAATAAAATACAAAGTAATTATCTTTTTAAAAGACAAGCATATGATGATGTAAATTCTGACAGGTTGTATTTACCCCGACTGAGAACAGATAAACAAGGCTTTATCAATTGGCAATGGGATGTTGATGATATCGTCAGCTTTAGCCAAGGTTTTGATGATCCATATAAGGGTGCTTCTACTTTTATAAATGGTATTCAAATAACAATCAAAAAACTCAAAAAGAATATCATTGCACAGCCTATGCACCCGTTTGCTACAGGTTTAATTGTGCGTAAAACAAAATTGAGTATTATTGTCGCCGCACCAAAAGGTTTTATTGAAATAACAGATGTGTTCGATATGAATGAGAAAAACATTATGTCATCGTTAAGGGAAGGTATGCGTTTGTATACGCCAACAAAGATATTAGATGACGCTATGGCATACCAAGTAATACTGACGGCGAGTGGCTTTAAGGACTAAGATGATGGTTAATAATGCAGTATTACCTCTAGTAAAAAAACTGTTTCCTTTTTCGTATTCCATTACGGGTAAAGGAAATGACAATGCAATCGCTCAATATCTTACGGAATTACCTTTTACTGTTCATGAATATCGTTCAGGACAAACTCTCAATGGTTGGCAAATACCTCATGCATGGCATGTAAAAAAAGCAGTTATATACCAAAATGATAAACTTATTTATGATGCGACTGAATCGCCACTAGGTGTTGGTATTTTATCCCCAAGCTTTAGTGGTTCAATGACGCTAACAGAGTTAAAGAAACATATTTTTAGTCTTGACGAATTACCCGATGCAATACCTTATCATTGGCAAAATTTATATCGACCTTTAGAAAAAGACTGGGCTATTTGTATGCCGAAAAAACTTTTGGATACTCTTAAGGAAGGTACATTCCAAATTGATATTGAAACCGAATTAACCCCCTCATCAATGAAGGTATTAGATTTTTTTCTTCCAGGGGAAAGTAATAAAACCATACTGCTTAATGGTCATAATTGCCATCCATTCCAAGCAAACGATGATTTATCTGGTTGCGCTGTTGGCATACGTGTCATGCAACAGTTAATTAACATGAAAAAAAGACAATATAGTTATCGTTTACTTATTGCTCCCGAGTTACATGGTCCCATGTTCTGGTTAGAAAACATGGACGCGGAACAAACATCCCTATTTAAAGGGGCTATTTTACTAAAATCTGTAGGTAACAATGCCCCTCTGCGCTTACAGCACTCTTATAGCAAGACAAATGAGCTTGATATTGCAGCCGAAAAGGCATTTGAACAACGATATAACGAATTTGAGCAAGGTGAATTTCGAGCGATCTACGGTAATGACGAAACAGTTTTTGAATCTCCTCCATATAATATTCCAACAATATCATTAACCCGTTGGCCGTTTCCTCAATATCACACAAACTTGGATACTCCCGACACCCTTAACGAAAACAAATTGCAAGATAGTGTAGAGTTAACCTTAGATATCATTGAACAGTACGAATATAACCAAATTTATAAAATAAATTTTAAAGGTTTGGTCTGTTTGTCAGCTCATGGTTTATATAAATCTATTCCAGCTGTCAGTAACTCTGGTGTTGATTATGATTCGGTACAGGGTCGTTGGAATCTACTAATGAACTGCCTGCCACGTGAGATGGATAATGATATGTCAGTATTTGATTTGTCTTTGAAGTACAAACTACCAGTTCAGGACGTTTTTGAGTATTTGGAACTATGGGTTATGGAAGGATTATTAACAAGGACAAACCATGAAAATATCAAGTGATACAGCTCCTGATTTATATTTGCAATATATCAGCATCGATGATGCCAATAAGATCTATGTTGATTGGTTAAATGACCCACTTATAAATCAATATCTAGAAACTCGATTTCACATCCAAAACATAAACTCCATCAGAGAGTTTATTAGCTCAATGATAGCTAACCCTAATGAACATCTGTTCACTATTAGAACAACATGTAATGAACAACATATAGGTAATATTAAAGTTGGTGGAATTAACACCACTCATAATATAGCTGACGTCAGCTTATTTATTGGTGATAAAGACTCTTGGGGGAAGGGTTTTGCAACCAAAGCGATTCAATTAATTAGTCGCTATGCATTAGAAAATTTACAGCTGAGAAAATTATGTGCTGGTGCCTATAAGCCCAATATTGCAAGTACTAGAGCATTTTTAAAGGCAGGATATATAAATGATGGCTTTTTAGCTAACCATTATCTACTAAATGGCCAACCTTGTGATTTAGTACAAGTGTGTTTGTTTGAAAATAAACATACAATAATACCATCAATCATCATTTCATAAACTAATAATACTCTTATACGACAGGGCAAACGGGCTTGACTTAATCGATTTGTATATAATTTAAGCAAACAGTTTTGATCATTTGACCGATCATTCTAACCATGGCATAAAATGGTCTTTGCTTGGAATAATCATAACAGAGACAACTATCAGTAAAGCTTTTGGTGACCTAACAGCCCCTAGAGTACAACGCCGTATTCGCCATCCGTTAGTAAATATATTGACGATATCTATTTGCGCTATCATCTGTAGTTGTGACGATTTTTACTCTATTGAAGAATATGGTCAGTCTAAAATAAAGTGGTTTGATAGTTTCTTAGATTTAAACATGGTATACCAAGCCATGATACCTTGGCTTATGTGTTAAATCGTGTAAAACTAAAAGAATTCGCTCAGTGGGTTAGTCAATTAGGTGATTTAAAAGTAAGCGATCATTTTGGGGTTAGACCATCCCATTCAAGCAAAATCTGACGTTAAAAAATTTTCAACGAATTTCTCTTTCCAAACTCTTGGCGTAAGAACTTCAACTTTTGACGCAGGATGCATGCTTACCCGTTGCAATACATCAACAAGTCTTCAATATCAGTAGTTTTTGTTTAACATGATTAATTGAATAATTGATTAAGGACATCATATGTCTCTTGCAAAACTCCAGCGATAAAAAATTGATCTTTGCTGGCTTTGCCTATTAAGGTGATGTTGCTGATTTCTTCATTTAATAAATCAATCTGTTTATTTTTTTCTGCAACAAAACCAGTTGTAAATTGTGGAAATCCAAAAGGAACATCAATAACATCATAACTTAATACCAGAGCATTTTGATTAACATAACCTATAGTTTTAAGTTCTTCTACAATGATGCTTTTAAGTTGTTCTTTATCTTTGAGAACACTGCAAAGTACCTCAACAGTGCAACTATATGGTGCCGAAGCTTCGCCTGAATCCATGTTAGGGTACATGGTTAGCCGGAAGCTTTGGCAGTTCCAATCATGAATGTTAGAGTAATAATTTTTATCAATGAAAGGTTGATCGAATACCAAGTGGTGTAAACTTGTAGGACAAAATTTTGGAGTTATACCTTGATAAGGGATATTTAGTTGTTTAATTGCCACAATTGGCGGAATACTCCAAATCAGATGGTCACAAGGAAGTATTTCTTCATCGTTAAGTTCAACGGCACAAACCTGCATACCGGATTGTTGCAAGTTTTTTATTTGTGCAGATGTTTTAAATACGACACCTTTATCTTCGGCTTGCTGAACTAATTGTTTAACCCATAATTCTATACCCCTGGCTTTAGGGTAGAACCTACTCGAAGCACTTACTCCCTCGTTGAAAGTAGCAAAGGCTAATTTAGCATCATATACAGCAGACTTTTTCAATTCTTGGCATAGTTTGGCATCTCCAGGAATAAATCTGTTTAAAGAAAAAAAGGAGTGTACGCTGGGATGCAATTCGTTGAGTTCGGCATTTTGAATTTTTTTCAGTAAGGGTTTGAAAATTTCGTAAGTGATCGTTTGCCCGTAGGTGGCCAGTGAATACTCTTCAAAATTAAGTGCTTGATCCATTTCCATTCCAGGAGCTGACAAAATTTCTACTAAGGCATTTTTGTAATTTTCTTCCGTTAAATACTGCAAGGGAATAAACTGAGATATGCCGTAGTGCTTTCCCATAAAGTAGTTTGATACTTTAGTAGTTTTCATCGTAGTCCATAGGTCAGGATTATCATACATACCTTTAAATAAAATACGGTTAATAGCGTCATTCTGAGTTTCAAATGGAATGTGTGTACCAAGATCAAAGATGACACCATCATCATTTTTCCAAGATCTTAATAGCCCGCCACAATGAGGACTACTTTCAATAACAGTTACATTGTCACAATGTTCTTTGGCAATAATTGCAGAAAAAAGCCCTGAAATGCCACCACCAACGATAATACAGTTTTCCATAAATCAACCTTTAGATAAATTGTTAAAATAATAGTGCTAAATTTGGTAAATATATAAATTCTAGAGCTCTTCTTTGCTGGATTCTATTGAATTCTATTGAATTTTATTGATTTCAACCCTGTTTAGCAATAAAAAATTGTTGACTGTTTAAAGTTGTTTTTAATTCAGTTCATTGTAAATTTAAAAATTTTATTTCAGTACTTAAATAGCTTGGCTAATAGGTATGTATCGCTTGCCTAAATATAAAATGGCGTTTATTCTGGCTATATTCAAAAATAGCTGCCAGTGATTTCGCAGAATCGATTTTTTACTAGCTTACTACTATTAAGATTAATTAAAAGGCATAAATGCTTTTAGCAGAAGAGAATACTATTGAGCAATCATTTTGCTTAGGTTATGTAATAAATGGAAATTGGTTACCTTGCAAGGTTTTAAAGTAACTTATTAAATTTTATGCTAAATTTTCAATCAATAATATTATTCTAAGGATATTTTGGCAGTGATAATCGAAACCGATATTGAATACATGAAAAAGCATATAATTGCCCTTGGTGTTAGCTCCGGTGACAATTTAATTGTGCATTCCTCACTTTTTGCTTTTGGTCGGTTAAAATTTGAACTTACTGCTTTGGTCGAATTATTTCTTTCATTAATCGGTCCAGAGGGAAGCCTGATTGTCCCAACCTATACTTTTCACTTAGGCGAAAATGATCTCTATGTGCCGGACAAAACAACGAGTGAAGGAGTAGGGCTCTTTTCTGAAGCCGTAAGAAGGCATGATAATACGGTGAGAAGTTACTGTCCTATCCACAACCATGCTGGTATAGGTCTTCAAGCTGAGCAATTAAAATTATCCGATCCAGAGTTTTCATTTGGAATGAATTCTGATTTTGATTTATTTCATAAGCGTAATTTTAAAATTATTTTGCTTGGTTCTGATTTTAGCAATAGTTGTACTTATCTCCATCATATGGAAGCTGTAGCAAATGTTCCTTATAGAAAATGGATAAAATTGAAGCGAATAATTAGGTGTGATGGAAAAATTAAAGAGCTTTCATGTAATTACTTTGCTAGAAATGAAAAAATTGTTAAAACATCTTTTAATCGGATCATTCCATATTTAAATAATCTAATTACTGAGCAATCTGCTTATGGTAAGAGTTATGCGGTTTTGACTGAAGACCTTCACCAAGCAACAATTGCAATTTTAAACAAAGACCCATACTTTTTTGTAAAGGAGTAACACTATGGTCTTGATGCATGATCCTGTTGCTTCATTCTTTCAATTTGTCTCGGAAGATGCTGAAAATACCATAGCAGTGAAAGGTCATGGTTATTCAGTGAGTTATAAAGAATTGATGGAACGTGTAAAGCAAATAGCGGGCAGTTTAGTTGCTCTTCCTGAAGTTGAAAAGGTTGCTCTACTTTTACCTCAAGGTTTTAAAGCTTATGGAAGCATGCTTGCCAGCTTGGCGGCGGGTAAATATTATTGTCCGATTAATATAGAAACCCCAAGCGCCAGAATTTCTAACATACTTGAAGAGTTCTCTCCGGATATTATACTTTATTGTCAAGAAACTGAAGATTTAGCAAAATCTATTTCTCCGCAGTTTAAGCGACAGAATATTGATAATATTCACGGTGTTGAACCTTTAAAGCACCCAAGAAAACCACACTCTCTTGCATATGTCATTTTCACGTCAGGTTCAACAGGCACTCCAAAAGGGGTTATGTTAGGTAGTAAAGGTTTAGGAAAGTATCTAGGTTGGGCAAAGAAAGCTTTATCAATCACTAAGGGCTCTATAGTTTCTCAACATCCCAATATAGGTTTTGACCTTAGTGTGCTAGATATCTTTGCCACGCTTTGCAGTGGCGGCACTTTAGTTCCAATTATAGGTATAAAATATAGAGTAATGCCTGCAATGGCGATTAAGGAACATCAAATCACCCATTGGATTTCAGTTCCTAGCGTTATAGATCTGATAAACAAAAGTAAGCAACTGAATGAAGATTATCTTTCAAGTATAAAAACGGTCCTTTTTTGTGGCGAACCTTTATTTGAATACCAAGTTAGTAAGCTGTTTTTGGCTAAACCTTCGATTAAGGTTATTAACACTTATGGACCGACGGAAGCGACAGTTTCATGTACACAGGTAGAGCTCTCTTTAGAAAATTATTTAGATCATTGTTATGATGAAAAGGTCACAATTGGTAAGGCAATTGAAGGAGTTTCTCTCAATTTATATGAAGAGGATAATGGCAAAGGTGAGTTATTTATTTCCGGTGAACAGGTGGCATTGGGTTATTGGCGTGATCAAACAAAAACAGATCAAAGCTTCAGGATTGATTCCTCTAGCCCTCGTGCTTATCGAACTGGCGACATTGTCCAACTTAAAAATGATCAGTTGTACTTTGTTCAGAGAAATGACAAACAAATTAAGATTAAAGGTTATCGGGTGGAATTAACAGAAATTGATTCTGTGCTTCGTCAACAAGGCTTTGATACTTGTATTACCTTATATAAAAATAATAAGTTATATAGTTTTATAGAAACGGAAGTAAAACTAGAGAACAAGCATATCTTAGAAAAACTGGCAAGAATATTGCCTGATTACATGTTACCAAATAAATTAATTGGATTGGAATCATTTCCCCTAAATTCAAACGATAAAGTTGATACCAAGAAATTAATAGAGAATTATGTTAATGATTAATACCCAAGTGAAAAAATACCAAGAATTTTTAGCTAAAATCCTAAATTGCAAACCAGAAGAAATAGATGAATCTATTAATTTTAAAAATTATGCATCTTGGGATAGCTTTGCCCATGTTGAGGTTATGGTCGAGCTAGAAGCGCAGTTTTCTATTGAATTTAATGAAGAAAATTTTGTGAAATATGGTTGTGCCAAAGAAATTAATAAACTATTCGAAACCGAAGGGAAAACTTAAATGGGTGATAAAATGAATAATCAACAAGAATGGGAAGCCGTTTATTCTTCAGATACCAGTAGACATAAAAATAAGTATCCAAGCGAGCTACTTGTTAGTTGGGTTATGAGAAATTTTGGCAGTACTCCTTATGAGAATAGAAATATACTGAAGTGTTTAGATATAGGTTGTGGCTATGGCAATAATTTAAAATTTCTAACTGATGAAGGGTTTAATGCTGTCGGTATAGATTTTTCTCCTTCTGTAGTTAGTGCAGTTAATGATTCAGGTTTAAAAGCAATTCATAGTAGCGCAATAAACACACCATTCAATGATCAAGAATTTGATTTTATTTTGGATCGCAGCGCAATACAGTGTAATTCTAAAGAAGATATCGTTAAAATTTATAATGAAATATTAAGGTTGTTAAAGCCGGGAGGTCGATTTTTTTCAGTTTTTAAGAAAACAGGAGATAATGGCTTTGAAACGTCTTTGCATACTGATCAAGAAATTCATAAATTGTTAGTCCCATTTTCAGATTATAGTATTGATTATTATTCTCTTACTATGAACAATCAAGAATCTGAACTTTCTGCTTTTCTCATTTCTGCGATTAAATAATTAATGTTTCCTTACGAAGAATACTTACATAAACTGTGGCCTATTTGCCGAAGCATTACGGGCAATGGTGTTAGGAAAAGTCTTGATATATTGTCAGAGTTGCTACCACTCAGACAAATTGAATACCCAAGTGGTTTAGAGTGTTTTGATTGGACAATACCTAATGAATGGAATATTAAGAATGCTTGGGTAAAAGATAGTAGTGGTAATAAAGTTATTGATTTTAATGAGAATAACTTACATGTCGTGAGTTACAGCTCGCCAGTACATAAAAAGGTAACTCTAAATGAGCTAAAGGGTCACTTGCATTCTTTAAGTCAAATGCCAACAGCAATTCCTTATCGCACCTCTTATTATAAACCTGATTGGGGATTTTGTATTGCACATAACAAATTCCAGCAGCTAAAAGATGAAGAATATGAAGTTTATATCGACTCAACATTAGAACCTGGTTTTATGACTTTGGGTGAAGCATATCTACCCGGAGAAAGTAAGCAAGAGATTTTTCTATCCAGTTATCTATGTCATCCGTCTATGGCTAATAATGAGTTGTCAGGTCCATTGGTTTTAGCATCAATTTACCAAAAATTGAATGCTTTACCAAAAAGGAAATACTCATATCGATTTCTTTTTGGACCAGAAACTATTGGGGCAATTGTTTATTTAAGTGATAACTTTAAAAGAATGAAAGAAAACACAGTTTCAGGTCTACATATTGCTATGCTTGGTAATGATAATTCATTCCATCTTTCAAAATCCCGATCAGGGGTAGCGTCTGTAGACTTAGTTGCTCAAAATATATTAAAGGCTGAAAATAGCCATAATACAATCATTGACTGGACTCCGATTGGAGGTGGAGATCAACGTCAATATTGCTCTGTGGGTATTGATCTTCCAATCGCTTATCTGACTAGGGCATGGCAGGGAAACTTCCCTGAATATCATACATCTTTAGATAATATTGACAGCATATCTATTGAAAAATTGGAGCAAACCGCAGATTCAGTTTTTAATATGATGCAAGCAATTGAAATTAATGCGACCTATATTAATACAAAACCATTTTGTGAGCCGCAATTAGGCAAGTACGGCCTTTATAACTTTAGTGGTGGTGAGAAAATATCTGATTTTGTTTTAAAGATAAAATATATCTTAGGTTATTGTGATGGTAAGACAGACCTATTGACCATTGCATCATCTATGAATACTTCGATTATTGAACTTCAGCCTATTATCGAAATACTGATTTCACATGGGTTAATTAAATTAGTGAAAGAAAAAGTTAAAACAATTTAACTTTTTTAACACTATCAATATTTATTAAGCCACCTATAATAATTGTACACAATTACATCAATAAACCAGACTTAATTTACCTTTATTTAGTCTGGTGATTGTCATGGCGAAGCCTCGTTCACAACAAATACACGCTATTATCATATTTGTAGCCGTACGGTACGAAAGACTTTCTTATGTGGGGTAGATAAGGAGACGTGGATAAGCTTTGAACATAGGCGCTCCTTGATTGAAAAGCGCTAATTCCAATTGTCGAGCCTGTAACAGATTTTGTGTAACTGCCCAATTTAAATAAAGTCCTTTAAACGGTCTTCGAATTCAATCATAAATCGATTCAAGGCCGTTTTCCAGTTTCTTATCGGCATTGTCCATTTCTTGGATGCCGCGTCTATCGCAAGATAAACTACTTTTTTCGCTGAATCATCAGAGGGAAATAGCTTACTTTTTTTAATCTCCTTACGAATTACACTGTTCAACGATTCAATCACATTCGTAGTATAGATAGCTTTACGAATGTCTTGGGGGTATTTGAACAACGTATTGAGGTTGTTCCAATGTGCACGCCAAGACCGGCTGATTTGTGGATACTTATCATCCCAGCGAGAGCAAAAATTGTCGAGTTCAAGTAACGCCTCCTCTTCAGTCACAGATTGATATATCCGCTTTAAATCAGCGCTCACGGCCTTGTAATTTTTCCAGTGAACATACTTCATCGAATTACGCACCATGTGTACAATGCACAGCTGAACTTGTGTTTGAGGGAATACGATTAATCGCCTCAGGAAAACCTTTAAGACCATCAACACACGCAATGAGGATGTCATTTACGCCGCGGTTTTGAAGTTCTGTCAGTACGTTAAGCCAGAACTTAGCCATTTCGTTTTCTGAAATTCACATGCCCAGTAGTTCTTTATGGCCTTCAATATTAACGCCCAAGGCAAGATAAATAGCCTTATTGATAACTTGTTTGTCTTGTCTGATTTTTACGACTAAGCAATCAAGGTAAACAATGGGATAGACTGAATCTAATGATCTAGCTTGCCATTCAATGACTTGTTCTATCACGGCATTCGTTACACGAGATATCAATGTGGGTGAAATATCTTCATCATACATTTCTTTGAACGTATCAACGATTTCTCTTGTCGTCATGCCTTTGGTATACAGATATAAGATTTTGTCGTCCATTGAGGCGTTGTTGATTAAATAACTGAACCTTTCGTCAAACTAACGATCAGAGCATTTAATACAAAACAATAAGATTTATTTGATGGGAAAGACGAAGAACAAAATAACCAATTGGTCACACTATAATCAGGCATTAATTCAGCGAGGCTCTATTACTTTCTGGATTGACGATTCAGCTATCGACGGATGGTACTGTAGTAAACATCATGGCAAGCGTGGACGAGGCTTTGAGTTCTCAGATGTCGCCATTGAAACCGCGTTGATGGTTAAAGGTGTGTTTTCTATGCCATTACGTGCACTACAAGGTTTTATTTACTCAATTGTCACAATCATGGATGTTCCATTACGCAGCCCGAATTACTCAAGTATCAGTAAAAGAGCAAAAAATGTAAAAGTAACCTATTGCCAGCCATCGAAAAGTGCTATACGTCATATAGCAATAGATTCAACAGGTTCAAAGGTTTTTGGAGTAGCCTTTGTGGGCATGTTAAAGTTACTCATATCGCTTTCCTATCCGCAGAGAAGGTTAGACGAAAATAAATTGAGTACTTGTCGATTTAAAAATCATTAATACCTACAAGTACTGACCAACTTAAAAATTAGACTTTAGAAGGTTTATCATAAACCTCTTTTAGTTCTTTATATAGAAATTCAAAGTGTTCTTTCATGGTAATAAGAGCATCTGCAATAAAACTCATTCGCATATTCTGATTAGTATAACAGGTACAATTAGTAAGAATACAACTTTGAAAATAAATCATACTGCCCTTTAAAAATCTAAAGTGTAACCGTGTATCATTACTTATTGATAATGAAAATATATACGCATTTTGACGATAAAACATGTCGGAAAGCTCCGTTCGAGATTTGATCGGCTCATCCAAAAAATCAAGAAATGTATT
The DNA here is from genome assembly GCA_022969175.1 of Colwellia sp. GTDB lineage: Bacteria > Pseudomonadota > Gammaproteobacteria > Enterobacterales > Alteromonadaceae > JALJPB01. The sequence goes on from JALJPB010000034.1 coordinate 27,547, forward strand.
TAATACAATTCTTAATTTAGGAAAAAATTGACTTTCCAAGAAGCTATGCACATAATCTTGATTTTTAGTAAAAGGTTTCCTGAACTATCAGTTACTGACTTTAGCAATCCTCCAAAGTCGTTCTCTTTTTCAACTAAATAAACAGTTGAATATTTATCGGCTAATAAAATTGCGGCAAAAACACCACAAATACCACCACCCGCAACAACACAATTACCTTTAATCATAAATTACCCTTTATTTGAATATTTTCAAATTTTGATTAAATTTTTGATGGTTTATTATAGCCTGTTAATAACTCTTTATATAAAAACTCTAAATGAAGCTTAAATTCTATCAAAGCATCATGGATATACTCCATTCTCATTGTTTCATTGGTATAATTAGAACAATTGCTCATGATACAACTTTGAAAATAATTCATTGTTCCTTTTAAAAACCTAAAATATAACATGGTATTTTTTCTTGTGGATAACAAAAGTAAATACTTACTTTGTAAACTAAAAATCTCTGAGAGTTCTTCACGTGAAGTAATCGGTTGCTCAAGGTATGCCATAAAATCATCAAGTGCGATTCTAAGCTTAGGAAAAAACTCATTCCTTAAAAAATTATGAACATAAACTTTATCTCTTGAATATTTTTTAAATGAAGATGTTAGTAAAATATCTAATTCTTTCCTTAAATCAAGATTATGTTTTACAATTGTCACTTCATTAAAGGCAAGAGGAGTAGCTCCTTTAATTTTTGAACCATCAGAGCAATTATAAACGTTGATTTTAGGAAAATCATAAAGGGCAAACTCCATAGTTCCTATAGATAAATCAAAGATATCAGTCGTATAGACTTCTTCCCTGAAATTTCCTTCTATTGCTCTTGTTTGAATACGTTTAAAACGCTTATTTACAGATTCTCGGCGTTTCCATTGCTTATCATAATACATGCTACTTTTAGAATGATGATATTCAGCGTCAACAAAACCTAAATCAACACCTAAAAGGTAAATATTATCAAACCCTAGATGAATCATCGCCATTAAAGCCGTATTTGACACGGTAGGATTACAATATTTAACAATTTCAAAATCTTCCTTAGACTCTAAAAAAGTAATTAAATCAGTCCCAACATCATTTACTTTTAACATAGTATAAGCTTGAGAAAATCGTTCTAACAACCCTGAAAACACTGTATTTAAAGCGATAACAGGAATGGTTTTTAAAAGTTTATGTTCTTCATCACTAAATAAACTATAGTGTTTATCAAGTGCTACAGATCTCTCCATTTCTACATGTATATGGGGAGTAATACCATTATTCAATAAACTCTTAAGTGCGCTACCACAGCTTATGATAATGATTTCCGCCTGCCTTTCTTTTAGCAGCTTAATGTCATTATCTAACGAGGGACCATTGCCAACAATAACCACAGATAAATTTTTCAACTTGTTATCATGAGTATTGTTAGCGATAAGTATTGGAAATGCACTTTGTGTATTCTCAACGGTGTGGATCAAGCTAATTGTTTCATCTTCAAAAAAACCCCAGCCAGCACTATATCTATGCATAATCTCATGAATTAATTTAAAAGCATTAAAGTTTTCTTCACTTAAATAATGCCGATAAGCAAATATACGGCTAACTAAAAAGTAACCATTGTTTTTTAATAAACTACTGATTTGATTTACAAATTGAAACTCATTCCCGCCAGCACTAATAGTAAAAGAGCCGCCAATCGCTTTACAGCGATCGATTAAAGGTTTGAAGTCAATACAGTGCATTGCTGCAAAAAACACATCCGTTGATGGTTCATATAAATAGAATACTTTAATCTCTTTACGCTTAAATAATTCTTCTATTTGATAGCCTAGTCCACTGCCGATCATAATAAAGAAGTCTAATTGAGGTTCATTAAAAGGTAATTCAATCTGTAAATCAGATAGCTGCTCAGTCTCGGCTTTTCTTCTATCGACTAATGAACGTAGTAACTTTTCATGCTCAAAGATAGAATTATCAGTAAAAGACATTCCATATGAAAAACACTTTGGGTCTTGTTCGAAAGCATCGACTTGTTGTATGGCTAAAGACTTAGGATCGCCATCATAAACCAAGGCACCATTATCCACTAAATTAACATTATTATTTTCATCAATCGTTAATAATGTATTAGTAGCTTTATATTCTTTAAAATAGTCATACATTTCTGGAAGAACATTCTTAAATGCTTCCATATTATTTAAGAATGTTGCTCTTAAAAGTTTAGTCGTGATATCTACTGACAGCTTATTCACAAGGTAAATCCATAATTTGGTTATTATGTAAATAAACTAGCAAGTATCGAACCAGTAATCTATTAATTCCCTTGAAATACTAGAGTATAATTTAATTGGGGAAGCCTAGTAGCAACGTAATATCACAATAAAACAAGGAATATATAGTTTGATCAACGGAATATGCAGCAGTTGAAATGTCAAAAAAATGGCGAGTTTTAAAAATAAACTTTCAAAGCTCTATTTGTCTCTGGTATAACCAGGCAATGCATCTAATGCACCTTGAAGAGCGTTCATAGTGCCACTCAATTGTGCCACTAACATATCCATAGCATTAAATTGTTTGAACAATCGTTTTTCATATAGCTCCATTTTATATGTTAAATCAACATCTTGTTTATCAAGATCAATTAGTTTTTTATAAAGAGAATCTGTTTTACCGTCAATTACTGTCGAAGGCTCTGCGTCTTCAACATTAGATGAAAACACATCACCATCATTTTTTGAAATATTATCATCAATAATCGCATCTAAATATCGGTCAATTTGGGTAGTAATACCTTCAGAGAAGTTAATACTGGTAGTATAACTAGCGGAACCTGTTGCTAGTCCTAGATCAGAAATAGCCCCTGTACCTGTAGCAGTAATACTGAATTGTGAATCTACACTAGACGACGTAAATGTAAGTTTACCATTAACTATACTCGCCGTGGCCACTTCTCCTGCCGTAGTTAAGTTTGCATCTGCATCTAACAAGGCCTGAATTGCTGTGGTTAAGTCACTATCTGATGTAAAGTTTTGCCCTGACAAATCAAGTGTTGATGAAAATATACCATCGATTTTTAGCTGGAATGTAGTATCTGCTGGCGCAGTAAAAGGATAGCTAGCAAGACTAGTTGCTGCCGTATAGGTAAAGTCACCACCTTTTACTTCTATTTTAAGCCCTCTAGCATCTCCGTTTGCTTTTAATGCCAATAGGTATTGGCCATCACTAAATGCTGCTGTGCCGTTAATCGTACCTTCTGCGCCCACACCACCTACAGAGGTGACGGATCCAAGACCAAAATCTGAAGCTGTTGAACTATCAGCTAAACCAAGTTCAGCTAAGGCTGATGCGCCAAGATTACTGACCGCGACTTTTCCTCCGCTATCCGAAGTAATCGTAAGTTTTTTATCTAATATTGATACTGTTGCAGTTTTACCTGTTTTAGTGAAAATTTCAGTTTGCAATGCTGTAATTAAATCGGCTTCGACATTGTAACTACCCTGAATATCAATACTACCAAGCGAACCGTCAACACTTAAATCAAATGTACTACCAGCACCAATAACGAGTGGCGGCGTGGTAAAGTCTAGTACTGCAGAACCAGTAATACTATCGTCATTGCTGTCTAGTGAAACAAATGACTCCGTACCATAACGATTAGACGTTATTACTAATTTTTGATTTTCAATAGATACCTTTACCGAGACATCTTTGGCTTTTAGATTAGCATCGGAATTAATTTGTGATTGAATTTCAGCGATTAACGCTGATTCGCTGTTATAACTTCCTTGGGTTAAATTAATATCTAAAGATGGGATTAAATCGACCCTAAGTTTAAATGAATTGTTACTTTCATTAATCACAAATGGCGTCGCACTAAAATCCGCAGGCAAAGTATTACCCGCTTTAAGTTCACCATGAGTGGCTACCTGAGTAATTTCAACGGCATAAATACCTTCTTTGGTATATTTACTCGATTCAACATAGGCAATACTAGAGTCTATGGGAGTGCCAGACTCTGCAAAAAATTCAGCGATATCTGCCATTTTTAATTTTAATACTTCTGAAAAGATCGCGACACCATTCTCTTTAGCATGAACACTACCAACCTCATCAGGAGTACCTTCATTAAAGGATAATTTTCCGGTTGATTTGTCCGATAATATGCCCAAATCTGACATACTTTTAACTGAGCCACTAATATTTGTTAGTCGATTATTAAGTATACTGCGCATATAGCTTTCGATACTTTTTAAAGTCGCATCGGATGTTAAAACCCCTTTATCTTGGGCCGAATTAAAAAAGGTAAATTCGGCCATTTTATCAAGAGTAGAATTGTAACTGTCCACAAAAGCTCTAATGTCCGTCTCAACTTTAGATACATCTGTTGTAATATTAATTTTAATCTTTTTGATATCAACATTATTAAGTGTGAAAGTAACACCATCAATGAGTTCATCAATGGTATTACTATCGCGACTAATAGAAATACCATTAAAATCAATCAAGGCATCTTGTGCCGCTTGTGTTTGTGACATCCGATTATTGGTACCATCAAAGGCCAAAGTTGATAAACCTGCAGCATCAGTATTATTAGAATCAAGGTCAGTAACCGTTATTTCCATGGCACCTTTGGCTCCAGATTTATCATTCTGCAAGGTAAGTCGATAAGAGCCACCGTCAAATAAAATGCCCGCAGTGATGCCATACTCTTTTTTAGAATCATTAATAATATTTTTGATTTCTTCTAAACTAGAGTCTTTGGGGATAACGATGTCTAAATTGGTCGAATTGGCATCAGGGGTGAAATTTGCGCCACTATATGAACCAAAGCGTATAGAAAGTGTTCCGCCACCGATGACATCATCTTTGGTATTATAGACATTAGCAACATCACTAATCAGGGTATGTTTTTGAGCCAATGCTTGAACAGTAATCTCGTGAACGGCAGTGGTAGCACCAAAACTGGTAGTAGCCGTAACAATGTCATCATCGCTGCTTGATGCTGAGGTAGAGTTAAAGGTTGAGGTATCACCCAATGAGGCATAAGATGACTTCAATTCCGATAGCATACTATTGACTTGCCCAAGAGCAGATATTTGTGCGGTGGCGAGTGATGCATCTCTATCAATTTTTGCTTTAATAGGGTCTTTTTCAGCAGCAACTAAACTTTCAACTATGTCATTAATTTGTAGACCTGAACCTAAGCCAGTTGATGTTATTGTTCCCATGTTTCCCCCTTAAAACTAATTTAATTCTTACTTTATATATTTACAAGCAAGTTTTAAACCACTTTAAACATCTGTTTTAAATAATAAACCTTTTAACTGTTCTAAATTTTCAAGTAACTTTAACGCATCTTCTGATGGTAACTGACGAATTAACTTTTCAGAACCTTTTTCGTAAACAGAAATCACCTTACGGCCACTTTTTTCATCCACTGAAAAATTAATATCTCTTTGTACTGAAGCCATTACTTTATTAATTTCTTGAACAACGTCTACAAGTTCAGGTTGTTGGACAATTGCTGATACTACAGACTCTTCCGCTACTTTTTGAGCTTCCTTCTCCTTTACATCCTTAACGTCATTAACAGCTGCAACTTGATTTTCCTTACTGATCTCTGACGATTCAATACGAGTAATTGAATTACCACTATCAGGCATTACATTTAAGTTACTCATAATATACCTCTTTCATATTTACCTAAACCGTTTAGGCTATAAACACTAAAGGCTCTCTAGAGTAGAGAGCCTTTTTATTCACTCACTACTTGAGCTTTATCCTAGTAATGATAGTACACTTTGCGCCGAAGCGTTTGCTTGCGACAACATGGCAGTACCCGCTTGTTGTAAGATTTGCGCTTTACTCATTTTAGATGTTTCAAGAGCAAAATCGGCATCTTTAATTTGCGAGTTTGCCGCTGAGATGTTTTGCGAAACGTTAGCTAAGTTAGAAATTGTAGAACTTAGTCTGTTTTGAATCGCACCTAATCTACCTCGTGAGCCAGAGATTTTCTCCAATGCCTCATCAATACGTAATATTGAATTCTCAGCATTAGTCACTGAAGTAACACTTAAACCAATACCTACTGCCGTTGAATTACCACCCGTATTAGATAAACCTAATTTATCAAGTGCGGTAGTTTTCAATGCTTCAGTACCCGCACCACTGGTTACGACAACATCCTTACCATCAACACCTGTTAAGGTTAAATCACCACGATTAATATCATTAGCCGCCGCCGAGCCCACCGCTTGACCTGCAGCATCATCATAAACACCAATCACGTCTCCCGCACCTACTGCACCAGCCCCAGACATTAAAGCACCACTAGAGCCCTGTGTCACTGTTAACGCAATATCTTGACCAGAAACAGACGTTAACAGTAATTTACCTTCTGCTGTCGCGGAAGCAACAACACCTTGTAAACCCGCAGCATTGATAGCAGAAACTACTTCATCCATTGAAGATGCTGTCGTTAAAGCAGAGATACCAACACCATTAATTTTTAATAGATCAGCAGTCCCTGCTGTTTGACCAGCACCGGTTAAACCACCGACACCAACACGACCGTTAGTTACTGCTAACCCTGATGCATCCGTTTGTGGTTCAAAACTAATGGTATATTCTTTGGTGGTACTTGCTTGCGCCGTAACACCAGATTCACCACTAATCGCATTAATGGCAAAGGCCTTATCTGCTGCAGATGTTCCTGTTATCGCGCCAACATCAACACCATTAATTTGAATTTTTTCATTGGCACTAACACCCGCACTGGTTACTGTACCACCAGTGACTTTATCTGAGCCTGATTGAATATTAAAGCCTAGCTGTTTTAAATCACTTGTTGTACCAGCAGAACCAACGGCAATTGAGATAGGCTCCCCATCAGAGCTGGTTAATGAAATATATCCTTGAAATGCTTGATCTGAAAGTCCGGTATTGGTTGAATTAGTAATAACTATTTCTTGACCGGTATCATTTGTTAGTACTAATCCACCTTCATTATTTAATGAAGCAAGCACTCCAGACGCATCTCGATTAATATTATCAACCAGCTCTGTCATACTTCCTGATGCTGCTATGGTATTGCCATTAACAGTCATATTACCTGTTGTGACACCTGTAGACCCTGCTACACCTTCAACGATATTATATGCGGTTGCAGTAACACCAGTAGCACCCGTTTGAGCATTAATGGCTGTTATTTGATCATCCGCACTTATTGCTGATCCTGTAGCCGCACTAATGTTAACACCATTTATAGTAACGGCAGCAGATACTCCAGCAGAGTCCAATTGAACTCGGCCACCATTTAAGTCACCTAAACCAGATACCGCATTCAAGTTAAGATCTTTTGTAGTTACCGCATCGATATTAAAACCTAGCGTTTCACCCTTATTAGCACCAATTTGTAAGTTAGTACCACCTTTATTAGAGCCATCTAATAAATTAATACCGTTAAATGCAGTAACTGAAGCGATACGGTCAAGCTCACTGTAAAGTTGATCAACTTCTTCTTGGATAGAAGCTCTGTTAGATGATGAGTTAGTATCGTTGGCTGCTTGTACCGATAGTTCACGCATACGTTGTAAGATGTTGGTCATTTCACTCATTGACCCTTCAGCCGTTTGCGCCATTGAAATACCATCATTAGCGTTTCGTACTGCTTGGTTTAAACCACGGATTTGTGATTCCATACCTGTAGATATGGCAAGACCCGCTGCATCATCTTTTGCACTGTTAATTCTTAGACCTGAAGACAAACGCTCCATTGCCTGATTTTGTGTCATTTGTGATTTGTTCAATTGACGTTGTGCGTTCAATGACATCACATTAGTATTTACTATCGCTGGCATAATAGACTCCTGCTTTTCAAAGCGTTTGTATTCAAATATCGAATATTAATTGTTTCTAATAATCACTATCGGCATGTAATTAGAAACCTTTAGAAAAAAATTACGATTATCATGCCATCAATAAATTACCGGCTTAAATAAAAACCTAATATCTAGATTTTCTTGCCTTGAGTAAGATATCGACAGGTGAATTAAAAACTTTAGGATTTATTTTTAAATGTGATTAGAGATGAAAAGAAGCCTGAACGTATATTGTAGGTCGATACGTACACAATGAGTTTCGACGTTTATAGAAAGTGAGGGGAAAGTTAATAGAAATATAGTTAATATATTGCCACCATTTAATTATTTTTTCGATTCCATATTGTCGAAGTACAGGTTATATGGCCGACATAACCTAAGTATTCTTTGTCGAAGTAAACTTCGACCTACAAAAGACGCTTATTCTAAACGATTATGTTCATTCATATCGACAGGCTCTTGTAGGTCGACACGAACGCAGTGAGTTTCGACATTAAATAAAAACAGGGCAAAAGTGAATATAGAGCTAGAGCTAAAATACTATCACTATTAAATTATTTTTTTGATTGGCATATTTGTCGAAGTACAGATTATATATTCCAGACATAACCTAATTATCTATCACATGTAGGTCGACACGAACGAAGTGAGGCTCGACGTTTAATTGAAGGTAAAAATAGCTATAGGAAGAGCCCTAGAGACTGTCGTCGGTCAATTTGTTTATAGTTCATTTGTCGAAGTAAACTTCGACCTACAACACACTCTACCACCCTGAATACAAAAAGAGAGCTAAGGAGCTCTCTTTTTTTCTACATCGATATTTTAACTATTACTTAATAGTTTAACCTTGTAATAGTGACAATACGTTTTGAGTACTCGCATTAGCCTGTGCTAACATTGCCGTACCTGCTTGTTGTAATATTTGCGCTTTACTCATTTTAGATGTTTCTGCAGCAAAATCAGCATCAACTATTTGAGATTTAGCCGAACTCAAATTTTGTGAGACATTGGCTAAGTTTGAAATAGTAGAACTCAACCGATTTTGAATCGCACCTAACTTACCTCGAATACTAGATATTTTCTCTAACGCATCATCGATACGCTCAATGGTATTTTCAGCGCTTCGTACTGTGGTAACACTTAGCCCAATCCCTATTGCAGTAGAACTACCACCGGCATCACTTAAACCGAGTTTATCTAAAGCTGCTGTTGAAGCACTTTGAGCCCCCGCAGCAGTAGTCACAACGACATCTTTACCATTTTCACCTATTAGCGTTAACGAGCCACGATTAACGTCATTTGCTCTTGCTGAACCAATAGCACCATTGGTAATAGTATCTCGAATACCAACTACAGATGGGGCACCTGCTCCAGATAAAAGTGCACCACTTGAGCCTTGTGTAATCGTTAACGCAATATCATTACCTGATACAGAGGTTAACTCTAACTTACCGTCGGCCGTTGCCGAGGCTACAACCCCTTGTACACCTGAATTATTGATCGCGCTCACAACAGCATCCATCGATGATGTTGTTGCTAAGGCTGTAATAGCTACACCATTGATTTTTAACGTGTCATTGGTTCCGCCTGATTGCCCAATTCCCGTTAGACCATCAACACCTACAGCTCCTGTAGCTAATGCTGCTCCTGATGAATTACTTTGTGGACCAAAAGTAATGGTATACTCTTTAGTGGTAGTCGCTGTTGCATTAACACCGGTTTCAGCGCTAATCGCGTTTACAGCAAAAGCCTTATCTGCTGCCGATGTACCTGAAACAGCTCCTAATTCAACGCCATTAATTAAAATTTTATCTGTTTCAGAGATTGATGCACTGTTTACCGTACCACCGGTCACATTATCCGAACCTATTTGAGTGTTAAATCCCATTACTTTTAAATCAGCAAACGTCCCAGCGGTACTCGCCGCTAGGTTGATTGCATCTCCATCAGAACTATTCAAAGAAACAAACCCTTGATAGGTATCATCAATTAGCCCAGTATTGCCAATATCCGCACCAGAAACCGTAATAGTTTTACCTGTATCATTAGTTAAAACCAATGCTCCACTAGTGCTGATTGAAGCAATGACACCTGCGGCGTCTCGGTTAATATTATCAGCTAATTCAGCCATACTACCGGAAGCGCCAATACTAATAGCGTTCCCGCCATCAACAGCAATGGTTAAACCGCCCGCAGAGATTACCCCTGATCCCCCAGCAACACCTTCTACAACATTATAACCTGTTGCGGTTACTCCGGATAAACCCGTACTAGCATTAATCGCGAGAACAATATCATCTGCTCCATTAGCAGAACTTGCCGCCAACCCACTAATTGTGACACCGTTAATAGTCACAGCATCATTGGTGGTACCACCAGTCGTTGTTTCAATACGACCACCATTTAACTCACCCGTGCCAGTTACAGCATTTAGGCTTAAATCTGCAGTGGTTACTGCATCAATTTTAAATGAGATTGACTCACCGGTATTAGCGCCAATTTGGAAGTTAGTCGATCCTGCTGAGCCATCTAATAAGTTAACACCGTTAAATTGGGTTACCGAAGCAATACGGTCAAGTTCACTATATAGTTGATCGATTTCATCTTGAATCGAAGCTCTGTTAGATGCAGAGTTAGTATCGTTAGCGGCTTGGATAGAAAGTTCACGCATTCGTTGTAGAATGTTGGTCATTTCATCCATTGCACCCTCAGCCGTTTGCGCCATTGAAATACCATCGTTGGCATTTCGCACCGCTTGGTTAAGACCACGAATTTGTGATTCCATGCCTGTTGATATAGCTAAACCGGCAGCATCGTCTTTTGCACTATTAATGCGAAGACCTGAAGATAAGCGCTCCATTGCCTGATTTTGCATTGCTTGAGACTTATTCAATTGACGCTGAGAATTTAGCGACATTACATTAGTATTAATAATCTGTGGCATGGTAACTCCTATTATCTTCTCTTTCTTGCCGTTTTTTTGGCTGTGGGCAATTTGTTGCCGTTTAGTGTCAAAAAACTGTGTTATGTATTCTTTGTATACTTTTTATGCGAGTTACGTGCCAACTCATCATTTAATTATTATTTTCAACGATAAATCAACGTAGTAAATCAAACAAACTCAATCGTTCTAATTGGATAAAGGTGGTTTGCGCCACTTCTAAGGCAGTTTGTTGTAGTTTTAAATCACTGATCGCCTGGGCCATATCTAAATCTTCAAGTTTTGACATGCTCGATTGCGCGACCAGCTTAAAATCTTGGCCTATTTCATTTTGGTTGGTCAGGGTTTGCATACGAGAGCCTACTCTTGACCGCGCGTTGATAATGCGATCAAAAGCTGTATCAAATTCGAGTTGCGCCATAGAAAATCGCGTTAAACGCACGGCTTCTTCGGTATCTGTTGTGCCGGGGATTCTTAAGGTATCAATCGCACGCTGCAACGTGGCAAATACACTGGTGCTGGTACTGGGTGATAAAGTAAAAAAATCATCATCTACCGGTTGGCCTTTTATTTGCGTACGCACACCATTAAATTCAATCGTTTGATTTTCAGCATATTGTGTTGGTGCGATATATTTATTGACTTGATATTGATCTCCCGCAATAGGTACACCAGTCACATCAATGGTCATACCATCAACACTAATAGCTTGGCTGGTGGCTACATTGGCATCATAAAAAGCAGGTAAAGATGTTTGCCCATTAATTTGAATTTCAAATTCTCCGGGTGTAGCTGTTGCTATAAAATTAATACTAATAGCACTTAACGGATCAGGAAAAACGGCAGATGGGTTAACATTGCCTATATTGATGTCATTTAAATCAACGCCGGCAAGTTTTACCGTGGCATTGCCCGTTACCGTTGCCGCTTCAATGCTATAAACACTGTATTGCAAGGGTAAACTTGCACCAGGATCGTTGAAATGTACGCTATATTCTTCACCACTAAAGTTCTTTGCTGTGTTTGGATCAAAAACAACGCCTTGCTCAATAATCCCTGAACCATTATTAGTACCACCGACGGTTGAAACAAAAGAACCATTACCATTGCCCAAGTTCATAAATAAATCAAAACCTGAGTCATTTATTTGTGCATCTACACCTGCACCAACTTGCAGAGAACGTGTACCTGTATCACCAAAATATTCAATGGTGCCAAAAGCATTTACTTGAAATGGTTTGGTATCAACTTCATAACCGGCAAAAATGTATTCACTGGAACCATCTTTGGTATTGGCTAAGGCTACAAGTTCTTCTTTTAATTGTTCTAAAGATTGGGCAATTGTTTCTAGGTTATCTAAGTTATATGCACCATCAACAGCAGAAACCATCAGTTCACGGGTACGCTGCATCACATTAACAACTTGCGCTAAGGTTGACTCTTCTTGAGCATTAGCAGCTTCCGCTACCTCTATGTTTTTAAGATATTGCGTATTCACTGAAACACTTTGTCTTAAACGCTGAATAGAGGCGGCAGCAACAGGATCGTCGGCGGCATGAATTACCCGCTTACCTTCAGTTAAATGCACATTTAACTGACTAGTAATTGCCTGTTTATTGGTAATACTATTGGTACTTCGCTGATAAAATGTTTGTGTGGAAATGCGCACGACACACCTCTAATTGCGTTTGAATAGCGTATTTTCTTGTTAGGAAAATCTTTATTATCTGGATTAATGCAAAATTAGCGCCAATTAAATATGTAATAAAATTGACGTTAACTTTCTATAACTTTTGAGGTATATGTCTATCGAATAAGAAGCAGACTAATGAAGGGGTTGTGGTCATTGCCGGAGTTAAATTTAGCAATGACCATTTAAACTATGAGAGTTAAAAAGATAAACTTATCGTACTGCTGCCAAAATGGTATCAAATAGTTCATTGGCGACAGTGACAACTCGAGCCGACGCGTTATAAGCCGCTTGGAATCTTAATAAATTTGATGCTTCTTCATCTAAACTGACACCAGAAATAGATAACATTCTCGTTTCTGACTGATTAAATAATACTTGCGCTGATTGCACTTTTAAATCAGAGCTGTTTGCCGATGACCCCACCATAGCGGTTAATAAAGCATAATTATCTTGGAAGGTGGAACGTCCACCATTAAGTTTTTTATCCGTTTGAAAATTGGCCATAACCAAAGCATTTTCATTATTACCAATGCCTGTTTCGTTATAATCCAAAGTAAATTTGTAACTATCGACAGCAGCGGTATCTTGTATTTCTACTTCAATATCAAAACCGGCATGACTAATGGTTTGCAACGGTGGCGTAAAAGCCAAACCTGTTAATGGCGTACCTGCAGGTTCTTCGATAGGTACACCCGTATTAGCATTGAGTACGGAATAAGTAAAAGTCCCCGGAGCAGGCTCAATGATTTCAATTCTTAAACCACGAGCTGCCGTAACTGGATTGGTCGTGACATTTTCAGCTGTCGGATAATTGACATCACTTGGATTGTTTAATTGTGTAATGCGAGTAGTACTTACACCGGTATTGGCAGCATCTTCTGTTATTAATATTTCATTGGCAGCAACAGAAATTAATACCGGATCAATCATTTCTGTTTTAAGCTCTTGCGCCCCTAGGCGGGTTGGTCTTAATTCAAATCGTTTGCCTACTTGTATGGGATCGGCAACACTTATTGAATCAACATTAATACTAAAACCATATTTTGCCACATCAATATTATTAGACGCGGTAATATCTTGAGGGCCCGCTGGTGGTAGCGTTAATTGTGAACCATTGGTTAAATTGGTCAGTTCAAATTGCACCAGTTCTGGTGGACCTGCGGCATAACTTAATACTTTTAGTTCAAAATCATCGGCAGTTAATAGCCCTGCATCTTCAATTTGTACACCTAAAACTGCCGACCCTAAGCCATCAGTAGTTGTTAACGCTCTTTTATTCATCGAAGTAGGATCGTTAACATCATTAAAGAAGTTTCCTCCTACTTGCTGATTTAAATCTAAACCGAGCTTTTGTTGTTCATTGATAAAATGACCTAAACCAAGGGCGGTTTGTCCTAATTGGTTAAAGGCTTTATCAAGTACATCATTACGAAAATCAGTTAATGCTTGAATTTTCCCGCCCATTACATCACCGCGTAAGCGTTGTTGAATACCATTATTACTTAAGGCAAGTTCTAACTTTGAAGTGTCTGTTCGCCCAGGTATCGCGTCAACACTTAATGCTTTAGCGCCTAATACTAAGGGTTGTCCTGAGCCAATAAACACACTGAGCATGCCGTTATCTGCAGGAACGGTAGTGACAGTGGTAAATTCACTGATACTTAATACCAAACGATCACGTTGATCCAATAAATCATTTGGTAAGTTTTTTGTTCCATCGCCCCATACTAGTTGAATTTGTTTATTAACCTCTGCTAAGTTTTTAGCCAGTGCGGTCATTTCTTGGGCAATATTTTGTACATCATCATTAATCGCGTTGTATTGCAGATCTAACTGATCATGTAGGCGGTTAAAAGTTGAGGTCATGTTTTGAGAAACTTGCAGGAGATTATTACGCGCTTCTAACGAATTAGGATTATCTGCCACGGTATTTGCCGCAGCAAAAAATTTGGCTAAAGAATTGGTGATCGAAGTATCATCATCGGATATAACTTGGTCAACACGAGTAACATTTTGAAGAAAAGTTTGGTTGTAACTCAAATTACTGGTATTACCACGTAAATCAAGATAAGCAAACTGATCAAAAATACGGGTGACTTCATCAACTTTAACACCAACGCCATAAAATGCGCCGCCAAATTGTTGACCGCCAGACGATGTAATAGTCGCACTTTGACGTGAATAGCCTTCGGTATTTACATTGGCAATGTTATGACCAACGGTATCTAATGCTTGTTTAGTGGTTAATAGTCCTTGTAGGCCTATTCCCATTAAATTTACACCCATGATGATTACCTCAAATAAAGTCCAAGTAAAAGCGATTAACTCAAGGAAATTTAATTAATTTCCTATTTATTGATGAGGCTAGTTACTTTACTTAAAGTGGCTAAAATTTTATTAGCGTAGTTAGGATCAGTAGCATAACCTGCTTGCTGTAGTCCTTGCAGGAAGTGTTCCACATTACCTTTGTTTTGCAATGCACCTTGGTAACGATCGTTTGAAGAGAGAAAGTTTACGTAGTCATTAACACTTTCCGCAATCGATTGATAAACACGGAAAGGTTCATTTTTCTTCACCATTGCACCTTGTTCAAATTCAAGTGTTTCTTTATTCACCTTCTCGCCAGACCAACGTGAATCTGCTTTGATATTAAACAAGTTGTTTGAACTGGTGCCATCACCCGTTTTTATGATCTTTTGTCCCCAGCCTGTTTCTAAAGCGGCTTGCGCAATAACGACTTCAAAAGGCACACCCAATTTTTTCTGGGCATCTTTTGCTGTTGCCGTTAACGCGGTAACAAAGTCTTTCGGTTGTTCAAAAGTAGGACTTGATAATGTATTTGCAGAAGAATCGAGAAAGGTCGTGGGGAAATGTCGATTATTTGACGCTTGCGCTGTTGCATTTATTTTCTGCTTGGCTCTTATCGCGGCTAAATCACCATCACCAATTAATAAACTTTTAGGGGTGAATTTTTCACTATCACCGCCAAGTTGACGAACAATTAATTCAGCCAACCCTAAAGAACCATTACTGGATAACTCTAATGACAATTGTTGATCATGCATATCGCGATAAAATTTTGACGACTCTGAATTAAAGGGGCTGTCTGACTCTAAAACATCTTGTGCTTTACGCATGCTTTTCAATAGCATCTGCATAAAAATCGCTTCAAATTGTTTCGCAGCAGTTTGTAATGCCGCTTCTTTTGACTCTTTATCGTCAGCATTAGATTGCTGGCGAATACTATTTAAGCCACCAAGATCTAAATAATTTGATGCATTGACCGTCTGCGGTGTCATGCTGTTGGTCATATTAATTGCCATCATTATTCTCCTAAAAAGCGTTGACCATTAAATAATGATCAGCTCTCCTCGTAGCGCGCCGGCTTGATCAAGTGCTTCAAGAATAGCCATGACATCACCCGGCCCTGCCCCCACACTATTTATAGCGCGAACTAAGGTATCTAACGTTATGCCCGCATCAAAAACAAACATCCGATTATCATTCTTATTCACGTCAATAATTGATTGCGTAGTAACTGCCGTTTCACCTTCTGAAAAAGCATCAGGTTGTGTCACATTTTGTGTTTCATTAATTGTCACCGTAATGCCACCGTGAGTCACGGCGGTAGGTAATAAACGCACATCTGCACCAATCACTATGGTGCCGGTACGAGAATTAACAATGATCTTTGCGGAAGGTCTGTCTGGTTCAAACTCTAAATTCTCTAGTACCGCTAAAAAACTGACACGTTGAGAAACATCACGAGGCGCGGTCACTTTAACTGACGTTGCATCAATTGCATGAGCAGAGCCAGCAATAAGATTATTAATGGTATCGGCCAATCGTTTGGCGTTACTAAAATCAGAATTTCGTAAATTAAAGGTAATATAGTCACCTGACGCAAAAGGTGATTTTATTTCTCGCTCAACTGTCGCACCGTTAGCAATACGGCCTACAGTAGGCGTATTGACCACCACTTTTGAACCATCTAAACCATCTGCACCTAAACCACTAACCACTAAGCTACCTTGTGCAATAGCATAAGCATTGCCATCAATGCCCATCAGTATGGTTTGTAATAAGGTACCACCACGTAAACTTTGTGCACTGCCAATAGAAGAAACGGTAACATCAATTTTTTGTCCAGGTTTTGCAAAAGCTTCGAGCTCAGCATGAATAGCCACTGCGGCGACATTCTTGATTTTAGGTTTTAAATTCGCAGGCATAGTAATGCCAAAATTACTTAACATGGTTTTAAAGCTTTGTTCCGTAAAAGGCGAACTTTCACCTGTTCCCGGTAAACCCACAACTAAACCATAACCCAATAGTTGATTTGAGCGTACACCGGCAATATCAGCCAAATCTTTAATACGCTGCGCATGTGTTTGTACAACAATGAGCATAGAAAATATTAAAATACTAACTTTAATCACTGCTTTCATATTCGCTCCCACCTATAAATAATTAGTTTACAAAGACTCTTAAAGAGGCCACCAAGAACTATTAAAAAACTTAGTTAACCAACCTTGTTGTTGTATATCCGCAAAAGTCCCGGTACCTGCGTATTGAATACGCGCATTGGCGACTTTACTGGATAAAATTGTATTATTAGAATTAATGTCTTGGGCACGAATAATACCGGTTAATCGTATGTATTCATCACCATTATTGAGTGTCATCCATTTTTCACCACGGATCATCAAATTACCGTTAGACAGTACTCGCAGTACATGTACCGAAATATTACCGCTTAAACTATTACCCTGATCAGACTTAGAGTCGCCTTTAAAATCAGTGGTTTGATTTAGCCCAAACTGAATGGTGTCGCCTTTAAAATCAATAGAACGACCACCTAAACCAACAATAGGATCAA
>JALJPB010000035.1:0-18237 GCA_022969175.1 Colwellia sp.
CACCAGCCCAACTTGTATTCGTGAAATAGAAGCTGCTTACCCAATTAACATTTGCGGAAAATTGATGGATGCTATTGAGGCGAATATTCGATAGCTAGTCGAACAACAGACTTATAACTAAAGTTAACAAAAAGGAATATCTATGAATAGTTTAGAAAACCAATTATTGATTGCTATGCCCACATTAGGTGATCCTTACTTTAATAAAACGGTTACATATATTTGTGAACACAATGATGAGGGTGCCATGGGCTTAATTATTAACGTACCTGTTAACCTTAATCTGAATGAATTATTGGCTCAACTTGAAGATGATGAAGACAGTCAAGATCTCAGTATTCAGAATGAACATACTGACAAATTACAGCAGTGTGTACTTTCAGGGGGTCCAGTAGCCCAAGAAAGAGGATTTGTCTTACATAGCCCACAAAATTGCTGGAATAGCTCCTTATCGCTTACAGACGATATAATGATCACTACCTCAAAAGATATTTTACTGGCATTAGGTACTGAAGCGGCCCCTGAAAACTTTGTCGTTACTTTAGGTTATGCTGGCTGGGGACCAGGTCAGTTAGAAGAAGAGTTAAAATCAAACTCTTGGTTAACAACCCCTGCTGATAAAGAGATATTATTTAATACGCCAATCGAGCAACGTTGGAAAAAAGCGACCGAAAATATAGGTATCGATATTGCTCACTTATCAGCTGATATTGGTCACGCCTAAATTAGGTTTTACTTGCTCATAGAATAGGAAAATGTGTGTCGAAAGTTATTGGTCAACGTACCGTTATTGGATTTGATTTTGGTAAAAAATATATTGGTGTCGCCGTTGGACAAGAGCTTACAGGTAGCGCTTCACCTTTAGGTTCCATTAAAGCTAAAGAGGGGATTCCCAATTGGGACTCTCTTGGCGCTTATCTTAAAGAATGGCAACCAGAAATCATTGTTGTTGGTCTTCCTCTGAATATGGACGGTAGTGAGCAACAACTTACCCTTGACGCTAAGAAATTCGGTAGTCGTGTAGCAGGTCGTTATGGTGTAAAAGTAGAATATCAAGATGAACGATTGACCACGGCTGACGCCAAAGAACGATTATTTGCTCGAGGTGGTTATCGTAATTTGAAAAAAGAGAATATTGACGCTGAGTCTGCGGCGTTAATTATTGAGAGTTTTTTCGAAGCAAATTATGGTTAGTTAGAACAAATGAACATGCAAGTTCAACACACCCTTGCCATTATTAGCCCTTTGATATTAATGGCATTAGTGGGATTTATTTGCACTAAAACTAAATGGTTTCAGCGCTCTGAACTCGACGCTATAACTAAATTTACCTTTTATCTCTCTATACCAGCCTTTTTGTTTTACCAAATGGCCAACGCCAACTTATCACAACATGTCAGTCCAGCATTGTTTGCCGCCTTTTATCTACCGGTATTACTCAACTATACCCTTGGTTGGTTTGGCAATTTTTTATTTCATACTAAGTTAAAAAAACAATCTTCAGCCTCTGCGGTTTATGCATTGAGTGCCAGTTATTCAAATACAATTATTGTTGGTTTACCTATTTTGCTGGCAGTATTTGGCGATCAAGTTATTGGCATAGTGTTTTTAATCGTCACTTTTCATAGCGCAATGTTATTTACTTTAACCAGTGCTCTGTCATCTCATCACCATGGTTTTAATTGGCATAGTTTTATTAGACAAACTTTCAGTAATCCCGTTATTCTAAGTATTTTATCAGGGCTGGCATTTAATTTATTATCTATTGAATTGCCGCAGACAATTGCTGATAGCTTACTTTTAGTGGGTAAACCTGCCATTCCACTCGCTTTATTTATTTTGGGTGCTTCGATGACTTTTTATCAAGTGAGCAGTGAAAAAAAGTTTATTAGCTTTGCCACTATTTTGAAGCTACTATTTTTGCCAAGTTTAGTCTATATCGCTGCACATTATATCTTTGCACTAAAACCCATGGTAACAACAGTTTTGGTAATACTAAGTGCCTGCCCGACAGGAGTTAACGCCTACTTAATAGCAAAAAGCCAAGGTTATCACCAGGAAACAGTTGCAGGAACTGTTGTGGTAACCACCTTGGCTTGTATTTTTACTCTTCCTTTATGGCTTTGGTTTTTAAGTTAAATAAAAAATACCACTGACGTTAATCTCACCATCTTAAATAAAGAAGACTAAAGCCTATCATCTTCTTTAGGCTCTAAGCCCTCAACAGTGATACCACTTAAGGCACCAACACCACCTTGTTCATTTGAACGAAGTTTGATCATCAATCGTAAATCATTTGGTGAATCAGCATGATGAAGTGCATCAGCATAAGTAATTAACCCCTGCTGATACAAATTAAATAATGCCTGATCGAAAGTTTGCATTCCTAGTTCTTTCGACTTCTCCATTACCTCTTTAATACCACCAATATCACCTTTTTTGATAAGCTCAGCAACATAAGGAGAATTAAGTAAAACTTCAATCGCGGCAATACGGTTTTGACCATCTTTAGTCGGTATTAATTGTTGAGCAATAATGCCCCGCAAGTTCAACGCCAAATCAAATAACAACTTGCCATGCTGTGCAGCTGGTACTAAATGCATGATACGGTCAATTGCTTGGTTGGCGTTATTTGCATGCAGTGTTGCGATACATAAATGACCTGTTTCAGCAAATGCCAGTGCATGTTCCATTGTTTCTTGATTACGAATTTCCCCAATAAGAATAACATCAGGGGCTTGTCGTAATGAGCTTTTTAGCGCGGCATCAAATGATTCGGTATCTAAGCCAACTTCACGTTGGGTGATCATAGACTTGCCATGTTCATGAACAAACTCAATCGGATCTTCAATAGTTAAAATATGGCCCTTTGAATTATTATTACGATAACCTATTAATGAAGCCATTGAAGTTGATTTACCGGTACCTGTACCGCCAACAAAAAGTACTAAACCACGTTTTGACATGACAATATCTTTGAGTACTTGGGGTAAACCGAGTTCATCAACATCAGGGATTTCTGTAACAATACGCCTCAATACCATACCTGCCATATCTCGCTGCCAAAAGGCTGAAATACGAAAACGGCCAATGCCATCAATAGAGATAGCGTAATTACACTCTTTCTCTTCATCAAATTGACGTCTTTGTTTGTTGTTCATCGAATGATGAACGAGTGCTAACGACTGCTCTGCGGTTAATACTTCTGGGGCTATCGGTTCTAGCTCGCCATTAATTTTTGCACTAACAGGTAAATTCGCGGTAACAAACATATCTGAAGCGTCAGCTTTAACCATTGTTATTAATAAATCATTAAATTCCATTCGCTACTCCAACTAGAAACTAGAAAATTGGTTTTTATCAACGGCTTTTTCTTTCGCGGCTTCTTTAGATATCAGGCCACGGCTAACTAGGTTTTGTAAACATTGATCCATAGTTTGCATACCATGTTGCATTCCCGTCTGAATAGCAGAATACATTTGAGCAATTTTATCTTCGCGGATAAGGTTACGAATCGCTGGCACACCTATCATGATTTCATGTGCGGCAATTCGACCACCACCGGTTTTTTTAATCAGTGTTTGAGAAATTACCGCTCTTAGAGATTCAGACAACATGGAACGCACCATAGATTTCTCTTCACCGGGGAAAACATCAATAATACGGTCAATGGTTTTAGGCGCTGAGGTGGTATGCAGTGTACCAAAAACTAAATGACCGGTTTCAGCTGCGGTCATTGCTAAGCGTATGGTTTCTAAATCACGCATCTCACCAACAAGGATTACATCGGGATCTTCACGTAGGGCTGAACGTAAAGCGGCTTCAAAACTTAAGGTATCACGGTGAACTTCACGTTGGTTAATCAAACACATTTGATTTTCATGAACAAATTCAATAGGATCTTCGATGGTCAGTATATGATCATTTTTATTTTTATTAATATAATCAACCATAGCAGCCAATGTTGTTGACTTACCTGAGCCGGTAGGTCCGGTGACAAGCACTAAACCTCGAGGGGTGTCAGAAATCTCTTTAAAAATCTCAGGGCAACCTAAATCCTCCAAGGAGAGAATTTTACTAGGGATAGTACGAAATACCGCGGCAGGTCCACGATTTTGATTAAATGCATTGACCCTGAATCGAGCTAAATTTGGTACCTCAAAGGAAAAATCGACCTCTAATTTTTCTTCATACTCTTTGCGTTGGCGATCATTCATAATATCATAGACCAACGCATTAACATCTTTAGCATCAAATGCCGGTATATTAAGTTTACGAACATCGCCATCTACACGAATAAGTGGTGGTGAGCCAGTTGATAAATGTAAATCTGATGCATCGTTTTGTACACTAAATGCTAATAGTTCGGTAATATCCATAAAAAACCTCTTATTTAAAAGTAATGGTTAAATATATTGAGAATTGAAGTAACTTAAATGATAGACATAAAAGACAATCTAGCCATTATTAAACAGCAAATTTTTCAAGCCTGTCAACAAAGCAATCGCTGTGCTGATGACATTATTCTTCTGGCTGTAAGTAAAACAAAACCCAGTAATTTAATTGAACAAGCTTATCAAGCTGGTCAACGTGAATTTGGAGAAAGTTATGTACAAGAAGCCGTTGATAAAATTAACGCTTTGACACACCTTTCACAGTTAAATTGGCACTTTATTGGTCCTATTCAATCAAATAAAACCAAATTAATAGCGACACATTTTTCTTGGGTTCATTCAATCGATAGAATTAAAATTGCGACCCGACTTAATGAACATAGGTCTGCTCAAGATACTCCGCTAAACGTTTGTTTACAAGTCAATATTAGCGGTGAACTGAGTAAATCAGGTGTCACTGTTGATGAATTACCTGCATTAGTTGACTTTATCGACGGATGTGAAAATTTGACCTTAAGAGGCTTGATGGCAATCCCTGAGAAAAATGCAGAAAAAACGAGCTATATCAAAATGTTTGAGTTATTTGATATGTTAAAATTAAGCCATGAAAAATTTGATACATTATCCATGGGCATGTCGAACGATTTAGTACCAGCTATTGCAAATGGCTCAACATTGGTTAGAGTTGGCTCAGCTATTTTTGGGCAACGAGAATAACGTATATTAGTCCCCTTAGTTATATCATTGAATTTAAAGAACAGTTTAATCATTTATTAGCTGAACGGTATAAATAAGATCACATAAAAGAAGTTAAAGGTAGATCATGAATAAAGTTGCATTTATTGGTGCAGGAAATATGAACGCCAGCATTATCAACGGGTTAATAAAACAAGGAATTGATGCTCAAAGCATTATTGTTTCTAATCCATCCCCCCAAAAACGTATTGCCTTAGCTGACTCATTAGGCATTAAACAAACAGCAAGTAATATTGAAGCAGCTAATTTTGCCGATTTCATTATTTTAGGAGTAAAACCCCACTTTATCAGTGACGTTTGCCAAGAAATTAGTCAATCGGTTGATATTTCAACTAAGTGCTTTCTTTCCGTTGCTGCAGGTTGCACTATCGCCCAAATGGAAAGATCATTACGCCATGGTGCTGCTATCATTCGTACTATGCCAAATACCCCAGCCCAACTTGGTTTAGGCATGACAGGTATGTTTGCTTGTTCAGCAGTAAGTAAAGAACAGTGTGATTATGCCGAGCAATTAATGAAAGCCGCTGGTGAAACCGTTTGGCTAGATAAAGAAGAACAAATTGACAACATCACCAGTATCTCTGGCTCTGGTCCTGCTTACTTTTTCTTGTTTATGGAAGCGATGCAACAACAAGCATTAGCAGCAGGATTTTCACCAGAGGTCAGTAGAAAACTTGTACAACAAACCGCATTAGGCGCAGCAAACATGGTTGTTTACAATTCTGATCTTGAAATTAGCGAGTTGCGTAACAATGTTACATCTAAAGGTGGCACTACCCAAGCAGCAATAACGACACTTATCGACGGCGGTTTAATACCATTAGTAGGTAGTGCAATTGAGTCTGCGCTTAATCGTGCACAAGAAATAGCCCAACAAAATTCATAACCGGAGACTTTATGGAAGCCATAATTTATTTATTAAGATTTGCTTTTGACGCCCTACTGACCATTTTAATTATACGCGTTTGGTTACAACTGGTTAAAGCCGATTTTTATAACCCACTTAGCCAATTTATCGTAAAAATCAGTAACCCCTTAGTTATCCCCCTTAGAAGGATTATTCCTGGATTTGGCGGCATTGATTTAGCGACAGTTTTACTTGCCTTTGTTGTTGCAACAGGTAAATTTATCACTATCACTTTACTTAGCGGTGGCGAATTAGAGTTAGCTATCTCTTTGTATATAGGTTTAATCATTTTACTCAAGCAGGTGGGGTTTTTAATCTTTATCATTATGTTAGTGATGGCACTAATGAGCTGGGTGGTACAAGGTTATAACCCTACTCAAATGATTTTCCATCAATTAACTGAACCATTTTTAAGCCCAATTAAAAAAATAGTCCCTAGTATTGGTGGCTTAGATTTATCTGTGCTTATCGCATTTTTATTGTTGAATGTTATTAATATATTTCTCTCAAATTCAGTTCCTTATTGGGGACAACTATAAAGATTTGTTTCTGAGCTTCGACAGTTTTAACATCACTGTCGAACTCAGCAATGATTGTCTATACTTATTAGATCACCATTTTTGGAGAACGCTATGAAAATCCTAACTAAAAAGCTCTCGTTACTCGCAATGCTATTTATCTCTTTTTTCAGTATTTTTTCAGCTGCTGTTATGGCTGAGAATATGAAGAAATTGGGTTCAATGAATGTTCATTACATGGCTATTGGTGCCACTTTTTTAACACCCGAGATTGCCAAAGCTTATGGCATTGAACGAAGCCGATATAATGGTTTAATTAATATTTCTGTGCTTGACAATACTCAAAAAAACACCCCAGCAAAAACCGTATCCATCTCAGGTACGGCACGAAATGACTTAGGACAAATTAAATCGTTAGAATTTAAAGAAGTCAAAGAAGGTGATGCTATTTATTACTTAGCACAAGTGAAATACAGCGATGAAGAAACCTATTATTTTGACTTGGAAATTACTGATGGCACACAAATACAAAAATTAAAATTCAAACAAAAGTTTTATGTCGACTAGCCATGATGATTTTCGGTATCGAGCGTCTCAGTAAGTAATTTTATAAACTAGACCGAAGTGAGTAACTCAAAAACTAGCTTCGGTTTGTTATTAACCGCTTTGATAGCAAAGTAAAAATGCGTTTACCTGCCGAATTTATTATCAATCCTATCATGACTAAAGCAATACCTAGTCCTTGCTGCCATGACAAGGTTTCATTTAACAATATAGCGGCGGCAGTTAATCCAACAACAGGCACACCTAAAGTTAATGGGGCTACTTGTGCTGCAGGGTATCGTCCCAGCAAATAACTCCATAGACTATAACCAGCAATGGAGGCTATTAGGGCTAGGTATAAAAGAGCCAAAATTGAACTCAATTCAATGTTTATCAAACTATTGATAATTAACTCAGGCCCTTCTAAATAATAACTGGCAATTAAAAAAGGAATTATGGGGATCCAAGCTGACCAAACAACCAAACCAATATTTGCGCTATAACCTTTTTGGTTAATTGAACGATTAATAATATTACCTAACGCCCAACACATAGCGGCAGCAAGCGTTAATCCAAAGCCGACTGCGGTCATTGCCATATTAGATGCTCCTGAGTGGCCACCAGACGAGCCGATAACATAAAGACCTAGTCCAGCCACTATCATGGCTAAAACTTGTACAGGTTTTATCTGCTCTTTTAAGATAAGGCCAGCAAAAATCAAAGTGAACAATGCCTGAGATTGTAAAACTAAAGAGGCCAACCCAGCTGGCATACCAAAGGACATAGCAGAAAATAAAAATGCAAACTGGCCAAAACTTAACGACAGCGCATAAAGTGCTAGCCAACGCCAAGGAATAGAGGGCCTTTTAACGAATATAGAGCCAAGTACTGCCACTAATAAAAAGCGTTCAGCCCCCATTAATAACGGCGGTAAACCTTCTAACCCCCAAGCGATAACAACAAAATTAATGCCCCAAATAAATATTATAAAAAGCCCAATTAAACTGTCTTTTAATGACATCAAACGTCCCTTTCACTGTTTTCAATGATAAACACTTTAAGGTATTATGCACACCTGATGAACAATAGACTAATTAAAGAGTAACAATGTCAACGATCGTATTAGCCACCGGTAACAAAGGTAAAGTTAAAGAGCTGGCAAGTTTGCTCGCCGAACATAATATCAATATTGTTCCGCAGAGTGATTTTAAGGTAGCAGATGTTGATGAAACTGGGACTACTTTTGTTGAAAACGCCATAATTAAGGCTCGACATGCAGCTGAAATTACCGGTATGCCAGCAATTGCCGATGATTCTGGCCTTGCAGTTGATGCCTTAGGTGGTGCACCTGGGGTGTATTCAGCGCGTTTCGCTGGAGAAGATGCCAGTGATGATGACAATACCAATAAACTCTTATCAGCCTTAGTAGAGGTAGACGATGATAAACGCAGTGCTCGTTTTCATTGTGTCTTAGTTTATATGCAAAGCAGTGAAGACCCTACACCGATCATTTGTCACGGGGTATGGGAAGGCAGTATCTGTCGAGAGAAACACGGAGAGCAAGGCTTTGGCTACGATCCTATATTTTGGCAAGAAAATCTTCAACTTACCTCAGCACAATTACCACGGGAATTAAAAAACAAATTAAGCCACCGTGGTAAAGCATTAGCACAGTTAGTGCCTTTACTTTTAGCTAAAATAGAGCAAAATAAATAATGCCGTTAGTTAATCCGCCATTATCGTTATATATTCATATTCCGTGGTGCGTACAAAAATGTCCGTATTGCGACTTCAATTCTCATGCGTTAAAACACGATATTCCAGAACAAGAGTATATCGAACAGCTAATTATTGACTTAAATTGTGATATAAAACGTTTCGATTTATCAAGCCGCCCTCTGCACAGTATTTTTATTGGCGGCGGTACACCTAGTTTATTTTCAGCGCCAGCTATCGAAAGTTTATTACAACAGGTATTAGAACGTTTTGAGCACAATAGCAATATCGAAATAACCTTAGAAGCCAACCCTGGCACTGTTGAAGCTGACAAATTTATCGGCTTCTTCAACGGCGGTGTTTCGCGATTATCTATTGGAGTGCAAAGTTTTGAATCCGATAAGCTCATTAAATTAGGCCGTATTCACGACTCTGATCAAGCAAAAAATGCAGCGCTCTTGGCACAAGAATGTGGCGTAAAAAGTTTTAATTTAGACCTAATGCATGGTTTGCCACAACAAAATATTGAAAATGCTTTGCATGATTTAAAAACGGCCATTAGCTTAAACCCTACTCATATTTCTTGGTATCAATTAACCATAGAGCCTAATACGCCCTTTCACTCTAAACCGCCTAAACTTCCACCTGATGATGTTCTATGGGAGATTCAAGATAGAGGCATTGAGTTATTAGCCCAAGCAGGATATCAACAATATGAGATATCAGCCTATAGCAAACCACACTATCAATGCCAGCATAACCTTAATTATTGGCAGTTTGGTGATTATTTAGGTATTGGTTGTGGTGCCCATGGCAAGATTACCGATGCTAAAAACCAATCAATATTTCGCACAATAAAAGTCAAGCACCCCAAAGGGTATTTGGATGTTGAACGTGAACATTTAGATCACCTCACCACGATCAAAAAAGAAGAGCTGCCTTTCGAATATATGATGAACCGCTTAAGATTGTATTCAAGCTTTACTTTAGATGATTATCAACAAGCTACTGGCCTAAACATTGACTCGGTATTACCGACTTTAGAGCTTGCGAAAAAGAAGCAATTTGTACAGGAAACAAACGGTCAGTGGCAAGTCAGTCAACATGGACACCGTTATCTAAACGACTTATTGGAAATGTTTTTATGACTGAGTTAATGGACGCTGTTAATGCGGAACAAGAGGTACTTGATACCAAGTTTATGCTTCGTGCTTATCAATTAGCACAACAAGCGCAATGTCATGATGAAATTCCTGTTGGTGCCGTCGTCGTCGCCAATGGTCAAATTATTGGTGAGGGATTTAATCAGTCAATTATGCTTAACGATCCCTCTGCCCATGCTGAAATGATCGCAATACGACAAGCAGGACAAACTTTACAAAACTATAGAATGATAGACTGCACCTTGTATGTCACTTTAGAGCCTTGTCCAATGTGTGCAGGCTTGATGATACACGGTAGAATTAAACGATTGGTTTATGCCGCAAAAGACGCAAAAACAGGAGCAGCAGGTAGTCTGCTTGATTTAGTTAATCATCAAGGGCTTAATCATCAAGTTGATGTCTGTGAAGGGCTGATGGCAAATGAATGTAGCGCGCTACTTTCTGCTTTTTTTAAAAGACGACGAGCAGAGAAGAAAGCACAAAAGAAAGCAGCAAGAAAATAAAACTTCTACTCGCCTGCTTTTTCTTCATTTAAGGATTGAATAAAAAATTCTTGGCGGCGAGTTGCTACCTTATGGTGCTGACGTGCCAATTGACGTTTACGTTGTGATGTGTGTGTTAATCTTTTGTTTTTCATGATTTATCTCTTTCTTATACATTTAATTAATTCGATTTAGTATTACCTACCTTTATGACGGTTTAATGACAAAGATACAAATTTAATTTCTAGCTAGGGTTTCATTCTCACTACTTTGTTGATCAAGATCATCTAGTAACAGCTTCTCTTTACGCGCTCTATCATCTAGGAAAGATAAACTTTCATAATAGCGCCGGATACTTTCAACATATTTTACTGGTTCATCACCACGAGCATAGCCATATTTAGTTTTTTTGTAATACTTTTTTTGTTTAAGTAATGGTAGACGTGTTTTAACATCAAACCAACGGTCTGGATCGCCACCTTGGCGCTGGGTAATAATTCGCGCATCATTTAAATGACCAAAACCAACATTATATGAGGCAAGGGCAAACCATGTTCTGTCCGGCTCAGGGATACGCTCTGGCATTTTCTTAATCATTCGTTTGAAATACTTAGCCCCGCCTATAATACTTTGCTCTGCATCTAAACGACTTTTTATGCCCATTTGTTTAGCAGTAACTAGTGTTAACATCATCATCCCCCGAACACCAGTAAACGAACGAGCATGAGGTTCCCAGTGTGATTCTTGATAACTAATTGCAGCTAATAAACGCCAATCAATATCTTGTCCATGCTTCTCAAACAATGGTTGGTATTTAGGTAGTTTGTTTTCAATAGCTTTAAGAAATAATCGAGTATCAACATAGTTAAACTCTTCAACATGGCCATAATATTTATCATCTAGGGCAAGTAAAGTGCCGTCGTGATGAACTTTACCAAAAAACTCAATTAGACTGGCAAGAATTGATGCATCATTTTGTTTACTCACTAACCATGCTAACGGCTCAGGTTTTTTAATAGTGAAAGCAATGCTAAGCTCAGGGTAATAACGTCGGTTCATCGCTAAGACATGACTATCAACAATTGTGTAATCAACTTTGCCATCAAGTACTTGCATTAGCAGTTCTTCATTATCAAGCTCGGAGGTTTCTTGCCACGTTAAGTCTGGGTGAGTGAGCTTAAGACGTTCTAAGTTTTCAACATGACTTGAACTTGAGGTGACCATTAAAGTTCCTGACAAATCTTTTAATTGACGAGGCCATTTATTGCCTTGTTTAAAAATAACTTTTTGGCTCACTTGATGATAACTTGGCGTAAAATCAAAGCGAGTAAGGCGTTTATCCGTTACCGCTAAACCTGCAGCAAGGAAGTCTACTTCACCACTATTAAGCTTTGGAAACAGCTCTTCTAAGTTGTAGCTAGGAATAATTTTTAGTTCAACACCTAAAAAGTCAGCATAGTTTTGAGCTAACTCATACTCAAAACCAGAGGGTCCATGAGCACCAATATAGTAACTATTAGGACCAAATAATGTTCCTACTTTAATATAACCGCGATCAATTATTCGCTGTAAGCTCGCTTCATTACTTTTAGAGTCACAGCCAAACAGTAGCATAAGCATTAGCATTAGCAACATAATGCTAATGAAATAAGTTGAGTACTGTTGTTTTTTGATAATAAATAAATTCATAGTCTTTCATTGTGTCGCTAAATAGATTGCACATAAAGCCTTTTTTTCTTTGATTTGATAATTTGAGCTAATTGCATATTTTTAACTCTTATCAAATGACTAATTTTCAATTATAATACGCGCGATTTTTTTGCTACTTTAATTTTACTCTGTACTTGCTTTGTAACTAAGGTAGTTAGCTTAACCAACCAGTGGTGATACCGTTTATGACGATGTTGATGAAAACCCTTCGTGGCGCTCCGGCACTTTCAGATTTTAGAGTTCAAAAATTATTAGCACAATGCGCTGATTTACAACTACCTGTTACTGATATTTATGCTGAGTTTACCCATTTCGCTCATATGTCTGCAGAACTTAGCGATGAAGAATCTCATGTATTACAACAATTACTTAAGTATGGACCAACAATTGAAGAACATGAACCTGTTGGCCAATTTTTATTAGTAACACCACGTCCAGGAACTATTTCTCCTTGGTCATCAAAATCTACTGACATTGCTCATAACTGTGGTTTAGCTAAAATCACTCGCTTAGAACGTGGTATTGCTTATTACGTTTCTTTGTCAGAAAGTTGTAGTGCATTAAATGCCGAGCAACAAACTCAATTAAATCATTTAATATCAGACCGGATGATGGAAGTTGTTTTTACCCAGATGACACAAGCAACATCGCTTTTTGCTACGGCTGAGCCGGCTGAATTAACAGTAATTGATATTGAAAACGGTGGTAAAAATGCACTGGTTCAAGCAAATATCGAATTAGGCTTAGCGCTAGCAACAGATGAAGTAAATTATTTATTCGAAAACTTCACAAAACTTGGTCGTAATCCTCACGACATCGAACTTTACATGTTTGCCCAAGCAAACTCTGAACATTGTCGTCATAAAATTTTTAATGCTGACTGGACTATCGACGGCGTTAAACAACCCAAATCATTATTTAAAATGATCCGTAATACCCATGAAATCAATGGTGATTACGTATTAAGCGCCTACAAAGATAACGCAGCAGTAATGGTAGGTAACAAAGGCGGTCGTTTCTTCCCAAATCCTGAAACTAACGTTTATGGTTACCACCATGAAGACATTCAAATTTTAATGAAGGTTGAAACTCATAATCACCCTACCGCTATTTCTCCTTACCCTGGCGCAGCAACAGGTAGTGGTGGTGAAATTCGTGATGAAGGTGCGACAGGTATTGGTTCAAAACCTAAAGCAGGTTTAGTCGGTTTTTCAGTATCAAATTTACGCATCCCTAATTTTGAACAACCTTGGGAAACTGACTTTGGTAAACCCGGCCGTATTGTTTCAGCTTTAGACATTATGATGGAAGGTCCACTTGGTGGCGCGGCATTTAATAATGAGTTCGGCCGTCCAGCTATTTTAGGATATTTCCGTACTTACGAAGAACAAGTTAACTCGTTTAATGGCTCTGAGGTACGTGGTTACCACAAACCAATTATGCTTGCTGGTGGCTTAGGTAATATTCGTGATGAACACGTACAAAAACGTGAAATAATCGTTGGTGCTCATTTAATCGCACTTGGCGGCCCAGCAATGAACATAGGTTTAGGCGGCGGTGCGGCCTCTTCAATGGCTTCAGGGCAATCAGCTGAAAACTTAGACTTTGCTTCAGTACAACGCGAAAATCCAGAAATGGAACGTCGTTGCCAAGAAGTTATTGATAAGTGCTGGCAATTAGGTGAGCAAAACCCTATCGCCTTTATTCATGATGTTGGCGCAGGTGGATTGTCAAACGCTTTCCCTGAATTGGTTTCAGATGGTGGTCGAGGGGGTGTTTTTGAACTTCGCAATGTACCTAATGATGAACGCAGCATGGCACCTCATGAGATCTGGTGTAATGAATCTCAAGAACGTTATGTCATCGCAGTATCAGATAAGAACCTAGAAATTTTTGAGAAAATTTGTGCCCGTGAACGTGCACCATATGCTGTTGTTGGCCGCGCTACAGAAGAAAAACATTTAACTGTTACTGATGTCCACTTTGAAGGCAATAATAAATTAGATACACCGATTGATTTACCCCTTGATGTTTTATTAGGTAAAACACCAAAAATATTCAAAGATGTTACAACAAAAACAGCACAAGGCGATGTATTCTCGTTAACAGATATCACTTTGGAAGACGCGGCAGAACGCATTTTATCCCTACCAACGGTTGCAGAAAAAACTTTCTTAATAACCATTGGCGATCGCTCAGTTACTGGTATGGTTAATCGAGATCAAATGGTTGGCCCTTGGCAGGTTCCTGTCGCTGATTGTGGTGTTACCGCATCGGCTCTTGATTCTTATCACGGTGAAGCCATGTCGTTGGGTGAGCGTACTCCTGTTGCCTTATTAAACTTCGGCGCTTCTGCTCGTTTGGCTGTTGCAGAATCATTAACCAATATTGCCGGTACTGATATTGGCGATTTAAATCGTATTAAACTTTCGGCAAACTGGATGTCGCCAGCGGGTCACCCTGGTGAAGATGCTGGCCTTTATGAAGCAGTAAAAGCTATTGGCGAAGAACTTTGTCCTGCCCTTGGTTTAACTATCCCGGTAGGTAAAGACTCAATGTCTATGCGCACCCAGTGGGATGATAATGGCGAACAAAAATCGGTGACTTCTCCGATGTCACTAATCATCACAGCCTTTGGTGTTGTTGAAGATATACGTAAAACCGTTACTCCCGAATTAAGAACAGATCAAGGTGATACTCGCATTGTAGCGATTGACTTATCTAAAGGTAAGAACCGTTTAGGTGGCTCATGTTTAGCACAAGTTTACAAACATCTTGGTAATGAAACGCCTGATGTTGATAGCCCCGAAACCTTAAAAGGCTTCTTCAATGCTATGCAAACACTAGTACGTGAAGAAAAGCTTATTGCTTATCATGATATTTCTGATGGTGGTTTATTTACCTCTGTGGTAGAAATGGCATTTGCAGGTCACACCGGTGTTGATATTGACTTAACTAAGTTAACCTCAAAATCTGGTAACGACGTCGATGTATTATTTAGTGAAGAGCTTGGCGCGGTCATTCAAATTCGGGAAAGTGATGTTGATGCCATTCATGCCGTATTAGCTGAACATGGTGTTTTAGATTGTTGTACTGATATCGGCCGCATCAATAATGAAGATACCATTCGTTTCAGCCGTGACGGTAAAGTAGTACTAGAAAACTCTCGTACTTATTACCGTACAACTTGGGCACAAACGACATTTAGAATGCAATCAATGCGTGATAACCCAGCTTGTGCACAACAAGAGCATGACGTTAAGTTTGATACCGAAGATCCAGGTTTAAATACAGAGTTAACTTTTGATATCAACGAAGACATTGTCGCTAAGTTAATTGCACAAGATGCCCAAAAGCAAACTAATCCTAAGATTGCTATTTTACGTGAGCAAGGTGTTAACTCCCATGTAGAAATGGCCGCAGCTTTTGACCGTGCTGGTTTCATTGCTATTGATGTACACATGTCTGATATCTTATCAGGTCGAACAGATTTAGCAGACTTTAACGGTTTAGTCGCTTGTGGAGGTTTCTCTTACGGTGACGTATTAGGTGCTGGTGAAGGTTGGGCAAAATCAATTTTGTTTAACAAAGATACCAAAACAATGTTCAAAAATTTCTTTGAACGCTCAGATACTTTCACATTAGGTGTATGTAACGGCTGTCAGATGTTATCTAACTTGAAAGAAATCATACCTGGCTCTGAGGCTTGGCCACACTTTGTTCAAAACAAATCTGAACGTTTCGAAGCCCGCTTCTCATTAGTTGAGATTCAAGAAAGCCCGTCAGTACTGTTTAAAGGTATGGAAGGCTCACGTATGCCAATAGCTGTTTCTCACGGCGAAGGACATGCCGAATTTAGCTCTGAAGATGCAATCGGTGCAGCAAACGATTCA
The DNA here is from genome assembly GCA_022969175.1 of Colwellia sp. Taxonomy (GTDB): domain Bacteria; phylum Pseudomonadota; class Gammaproteobacteria; order Enterobacterales; family Alteromonadaceae; genus JALJPB01. The sequence goes on from JALJPB010000035.1 coordinate 16,083, forward strand.
GGTACTGTATCGATGCGTTATGTTGATAACTACGGACACGTTACTGAAACCTACCCTGCTAACCCGAACGGTTCACCGGATGGCATTACTGCACTAACGACAACTGATGGACGTGTAACAATCATGATGCCACATCCAGAACGTGTATTTAGAACAGTGGCTAACTCTTGGCACCCAGATGAATGGCAAGAAGATTCACCTTGGGTAAGAATGTTCCGTAATGCTCGCCTTTTCATAGGTTAAAAGTATTGATTATGTTTTTGTTAGTCGGTCTTGTTTTTTGACCCTAACGGCAAGAATAATAAAGTTAATTTAAAAAGCGCCGTAAGGCGCTTTTTTATTTATGTTTTATTTGTTTTTTAATAAGAGGTAAACGCTGTGAACATCATTTACCTAAATACTTTATTACTATTTCAAAGCCGGAAAATAGAATCATTAATAAATAGGTCATGATCAGTAATGATTGACTGGAGTTATTTTAAGCGACTATAACAATTACGGCATTAAGCTCAGAAAAACAACAATATACTTCCCTGCTTTGCCCTCTATATAATCAATAGGAAAAAAATCCTTTTCTTTTATCTAATAGACAAGGTGAATTATGACTCTAGATTAATAACAATAGTCTGTTATCTTCTATTAAAATTATCAATTCATCAAAACATTTAGATGCTTACTTATCGTTAGCTGATGACAAAAGACAATTGTTGGTTAGACGCTTGTTCCACTGAAAATGATTACCGAATGGCGACTTTAATTAACAAACTCGCTTACTTTTCATTTCTTGCTATTAAACGAAGTTGGTTTAACATAGCAACATTAGTTTTGTAGGAAAACCACCATCAAGGAAATAAAAGCTTTTGCGTCTATTTGATATTTTGTCAGTTTTGTATGAGCCCGTTAATCCTCTCGATAATCACCAGCATTTGTTTTCTTATGTCCAGCCGAAACTTAATGATGATGGTAGTTGTCCAATTATCAAAGAACCAGGTGAAACATATAATTTACAACAATATGCGACGTCACCAGAACAGGAAAAAAATCTATTAGATTTGCTGGTCCGGTTAAATCGTCTGGTTCATTGGATTCATTTAAAAACTGATGTCATGTGGTTTGGTATATATTTATGTCATGGCGACAAACTGGTGAAATATGTTTATACCGGAGCCTTATCGAAAGCGGAATTTACCATTTCACCTCAGTATATGGATAAATCGATTAATACTCGGGTGATCATGGAGAAAAAACATTATTACATTCCTGATGTTGAAATTCATAACGGCCCTTATTATCGTTGTGATGCCAAAGTTAAATCTGAACTCTGCTGCCCTATCTTTGATCCAAAAGGCGAAGTGATTGGTATTTTCGACTGTGAAGATTACCGGAAACACTTTTTCGATGAAAAAATTGATTTTTTGCTTTTTAAAGTGAAAAAGGGCATAGAAATTTTTCTTGAAGATCATTCCTATATTACCCACCTAGGTCATAATCATTTTAATCCTAAAGAATATAATCCCACCATATAAATCTATAACAAGCGCTGAAATGCTCCAAAATTGAGACTTTATTGATAGATAAACGGATTATCAACATTATCGGCACTTTGTTTTCTATCTGATGTTAACCTTTAAGTAAAACATTGACCTATTAAATCGGCTCAATTACCCGATTTAATAGATAAGATGGAGTAGTAAAACAAAACGTCGCAAACTTTTGTATGTTATTTAAAGCTTATAAAAAAGATTTGTTGTGAGGTAATAAAGGATTTTTCTGATTTGATAGAAAACTCATCGAATAGATAGTTTGAAATAGTATCTACTCGATGAATTATTGTTTAGGTAATGAAGGGTTATATTTAAATTGCGCTAATTAACCTCACCTTGGCAGTACTATTCATATGCTAATGCATCAATAGGATTGAGTTTAGAAGCTTTTATTGCCGGAATCATACCGAAGGTAATACCAATGACACTACAAAACCCCATGCCAATAAAAGCCCATTCATAGGGAATATTAGCTTCAAAACTGGTCATCAGTGTCATCACATTACCCAAACCAAACCCAAGTAGAATACCGATAATGCCACCAACATTACAAAGCACTACGGCTTCGAATAAAAATTGCAGCAGTATATGTCTTCTTTTAGCGCCTAATG
>JALJPB010000035.1:18247-44145 GCA_022969175.1 Colwellia sp.
TTCTAATACCTATCTCTTTCGTGCGCTCTGTTACTGAAACCAGCATGATATTCATTATGCCAATTCCTGCAACAATGAGTGATACTGCACCTAAAATAAAGGCGCCTAGTTTCACCCCTTGTGTGGTTTGGTTAAAGTTTTCAATTTGGCTAACACTGGTAAAATAGTAAAAGTTATCCTCTTCATTGTGTTTTAACTTTCTAGCTTTTCTTAATACCTGTCGAGTCTCTTCAATGGCATCTTCCAGCAGTTCAGGTGTTTTTGAGTGGATTGTAACGTTAGCAGAGCGAGGAAAACCTCGACCATTAATTGAACCATAAAGTTTGGTATAGGTAGTTCCCGGAATCAGGGCCATGGTTTCATATGGGCCACCAAAAGCTGATTCTTTTTTAATGAAAACGCCGATAACTTCATATTTATTACCGTCGACACGTACCTCTTTGCCAATGGGATCAGAAAATGGAAACAACTCATTAGCAACTGCGTTACCCAATACCACGACTTTACGAGCAGTAAGCATATCCATTCGCGAGAGGTTTCGACCTAATTCAATATAGTGAGTATTGTTTTCAGGATATTCTGGGGAGCCACCACATAACGAAGTAAAAGGCTCTGTAGTGTAACCACGATATGAAATAGTTTTACCACCATCCCAAAACTCAGTACCAACCAAATCAACAGAGCCGACATTATCACGAATCAGTTGTGCTTCTTTTACTGTTACCGGTGGCCATTTCATTGCCTTTCGTCTTTGCTCATTTGAACTAAAACCATTTGGCCACTTTTGCACTTGAAATGTTTGAGTGCCAAGAACCGTCATTTCCTTTTCCATGGTACTTTGAATAACAGAAATAGCCGTCATTACAGCAATAATTGAAGCAACACCTAAAATAACACCAACCAAAGTTAATGAAGAGCGTAACTTGTTTACTCTTATCGCTGATAATGACATAACAAATGTATCAAGAATCATTAAAAATTCTCCTTATCATCAGTAATTTGTTGAATAATTAATATTTTTTTATTCATATCGAAGGGCCTCTATAGGATCTAACTTAGCCCCTCTATATGCCGGTACAAATCCTGAGACTACCCCGACAACTATTGAAATAACCAAAGCACTGATAATAATGGATGGCGATAAACTAGCAGGCATTAACATATCGTTAATTACTTTGGTGAGTAAAGCCGCAATACTTAAACCAACAATACCGCCAAATAAACAAATAATAGAAGACTCAAATAGGAACTGTAATAAAATACTGCGTTTTTTAGCACCAATGGCTTTTCGTATACCGATTTCTTTAGTGCGCTCAGTCACTGAAACAAACATTATGTTCATCACTCCTACGCCGCCAACAAATAACGAGATACTAGTGATGATCAAACCAACGAGTACTACAGCGCCCATCATGTTGTTATAGGCATCGAGTAAAGTATCCAGCTTGTTGATAGAAAAATCATCATCTTCAGAAGGTTTTAAACCACGTATTTTTCGCATTTCGCCAATAACTTCAAACTCAAAATCTGCCATAGACTCTTGAGAAGGGGCTTTAATGGCTATATTTACATTAGCCCGTCCGCCATTGTGCCCTAATGTTTTGCCAAAAGTAGAGATAGGAATATATATTTGACGATCGAAATTTGGCCCGCCAAAAAAACTTGTACCCTGCTTTTCCATCACGCCGATAACTAAAAATTTATTACGACCAATTTTGATGTATTTTCCAATAGGATCTGAATTACCATAAAGACCATCGGCGATTTCTGAGCCGATTACAGCAACAGACTTTTTGTATTCAATGTCAAATGGCATCAAGAAGCGTCCTATACTTGGCACCATGTCAGAGACAATAATTTGTTTTTCTGTCGTTCCTGATATATTTATATTTTCTAATATTTTTGATTGGTATTTGACATTTTTATTTCCACCAATGCTTGGATTAACGACCCCTCGTCCCAAAAGTTTTTGTTGCAAGGCATCACTAGCAGCCAAACTAATATCTTTACGGTTTCTAAACCTAAAGCCAGGTCCCATCTGCACCCATGGCCTTTTCGATACATATATAACGTCTGAGCCAACCGATGCAAATGTTTGTCTGAAGGTGTTTTTTAAACCATTAGCGGCTGTCATGGTAGTTATTACCGCAACAATACCAATAATAATACCCAGAGCTGTTAACGCACCACGGCTTTTATTAGCAACAATGGCACCTAATGCAATTTTAAATGATTCACTGATATCAAGATAAAGTTTCATATCCAGATCCTATAGTTAACTTACCGTAGTGGTAATGATATCGCTCTCAACTAAACCGTCGCGTAACCTGACTATACGATGAGCATGTTCAGCAATTTCATCCTCATGAGTCACTAAAATTATCGTATGGCCTTTCTCGTGTAACCGATTCAGCAATACCATGATCTCTTCACCGGTTTTACTGTCTAAATTACCGGTAGGTTCATCGGCAAGAATAATAGAAGGTTCACAAACAAGTGCTCGAGCAATGGCAACACGTTGGCGTTGACCACCAGACAGCTCATTAGATTTATGACCTGCTCGATCTGCTAAACCCACGGATGCGATGGCTTTTTCAACAATTTCTCGACGTTTTCTTTTTGCTACACCTTTATAAATCAAGGGTAATTCAACATTTTGAAATACACTGACTCGCGGAACTAAATTAAACGTTTGAAAAACAAAGCCAATTTTTTCATTTCTAATTTCAGCCAGTTGGTCTTCGCTCATATCATTTACTGCCACGCCTTCTAAGTGGTAGCTTCCTGAAGTAGGAACATCTAAACAGCCAATGGTATTCATCAAGGTTGATTTACCAGAGCCTGATGGTCCCATAATGGCTACATACTCACCCTTATTAATATTTAATGTGATACCGCGCAGAGCATTAACTTCTTGATCGCCCATAAAATAAGTGCGGGTGACATCGTTTATTTTTAAAATAACATCTGGCATTTCGCCGTCATTGATCATTTGTGGTTGTTCTTGAACAGACATCTTATTTATCTCCTGATGTTTGTTCTTTATCCGAGTCGTCCTTCTTATCAGTTACCGACTCACCATTAGATAAATCTCTCGAAATTGCACGATAACTGCCAGAAACCACGACATCATTAAGTTTAATACCGTCCAAAATCTCAATTAAATCATTACTTTGTATACCAGTAGTCACTTGATGAGCAATAACTTCACCATTAGTTTCTACAAAAACAATTTCAACAAAACCATCATCTCCAGCCCTGTATTCTTTATCCTTAAAAGCTTTTTTCTCTTGAAGTTGCGCAACTGTACGCACAGTGACTGATTGAATAGGAACACTTAGCGCATCTTCACGGGTATCTGTAACAATATTAGCACTTGTTGTCATTCCAGGGCGAAGCTTAGAAACATCACTAGTAATAGCAATTTTCACTTCAAATTCAGTTTTTTGATTAGCTTGACCATTTTGAGCTGCAATTGCACTGGTGGCAATTTCAGATACATGACCTTTTAGCATGATGCCTAAAAGAGCATCAACTTCAATTTCTGCTTCTTGATTGAGTTTTATCGAGATAATGTCATTTTCATCAACATTAACCAGCGCTTCCATTTCGTTAAGATTCGCAATGGTCATAATGACATCTTCTTGAAACTGTGAGCCAATAGCAATTTCGCCCGCTTCTTTATTTAATTTACTAATAGTGCCTGACATAGGCGCATACATAGTAGTTTTTGATAAATCATCACGTGTTCTTTTTAAAGTACCTTGAATTTGTGCTACTTGCTCAAGTGAAGACTCGTAACGAGCAACTTCTACTTCATAACCCGCATAAACAGCGTCTAATTCGGCTTGTGATTCAAGTTTCCTCTCTACCAGTTCCTTAGAGCGTTTCCAGACACGTTTTGCCTGTTCCATATTGGCTTTTACTAATTTTGCGTTAGCTTTTGCAGAACGAACATTCGCCTCTTGGCTTTCAACACTGGCTATATAACGCTCACGATCAAGTTCAACAAGTAGCTTACCTTTTTCTACCCAATCGCCTTCTTTAACATGTAATGCAATAATTTTAGCGCTGACATCCGCACTGATATTAACTTGTGTTTTCGGTTGTATTTTTCCTGTTGCATTTACTTTTTGAATAATTTCTGCGAGGGAAACCTTAACAGTTTCTATTTCAGTGGCCTTGTTTTCATTACCTTTTTGTGATTTAACATAAAAACCGCTTGCGGCAAGTAGTGCAACCACAGCAGTGACTATAAGTATCTTTTTCATTATTTATCCCTTATCAAACTAACCATCAACCAATGTTAAAATGGGTCATCTAACTTCATTTTAATTAATGTTTTATTATAAGTTTATTTAGTATAGTTCAATCTATAAGCAAATGGTTTTAGTAGCTTTGATGAATTATCTGCAGATTATCGTGACAAACATAACAAGAAAAAACAAAAGACAAATGTAAGCAAATATCACAACATGTAACCATTCAATTACAACACAACTACATTAACGATAGTATTAAAAGGCTCAGGCTGCTGACTTAGTCAAAAAATCAAGTAAGATGAATTGTTACAAATATAATAATTAAATGAGTACTCTAAAAAGCAAAGGACTTAACATGCAAGAACATAACGCTTCACCCTTAACTGATTTTATTGAATATCCTCCTGAAGAGATGCTGAGTCGTTCTGAAGAATTTTATCAAAATATAAAGCGCCGCCACAGTATAAGAAAATTCAGCAACAAAGCCGTCGATAAAACCATTATTGCAAACTGTTTAAAATCTGCTGGCACAGCACCTAGTGGCGCCAATCATCAACCTTGGCATTTTGTTGCAGTGAGCAGTCAAGAGATTAAGCAACAAATTAGAGAGCAAGCTGAAAGGCATGAGCGTGGTTTTTATGATGGCAGAGCCGGAGATGAATGGCTCAACGCGTTAAAGGAGCTGGGGACTGATGCCGATAAACCTTATTTAGAACATGCACCTTGGCTCATTGCCATTTTCAGTCAAAAAAAAGGCGGTATTTCCATTGAAGAGCAAAACCAAAACTACTATGTTCATGAGTCTGTAGGCATCGCAACCGGTTTTTTAATTAATGCCCTACACTCATCAGGTCTGGCAACATTAACTCACACACCAAAACCTATGTCATTTTTAAATAAAGTCTGTGGTCGAGGTGATAATGACAGAGCATATATGTTGTTAATCGTTGGCTATCCTGCTGAAAATGCAACAATACCCGCTCATGCGCAAGTTAAAAAATCACTAAAGGATATTGCGACCTTTCTTGAATAAAAACTAAAGAATGAACTCGAGTTCAATATCAGTACAACCTTTAGCACACGAAATACTGGAGGATTTATTGTTATTTGGCTTTTCAGTGCTAACGGGTAAGTTAAGTTGTATAGGTTGCTGACACTTAGGACAAAGTACTTGTTGTCCTAACATCAATTTTTTAATCATCAACTTTTGCTGTTGAAAGGATTGTTTACTCGCTTTTTGTAATGAAGAGAATTTTTTTAAATCAATCATTGCTTGTTATTACTCTAAATATAGCGCTATTAATAAGGTAGTTTGCTCGAACTAAGGCAATACCAACCATCAAATTGGCCTTTTAAAGGTTCGGCGCTGGTAACTAGTAAGTTCTGATATGCCGCTATATTTTCATGAGAGGGAACTATTTCTGGGTATGCTGTTATTTCCCAGGGCAATTCTGTATTGTCTTGAAAAGGACAAAATGACAGCTTCTGGTTATTTTCTAATAGCAACTGGCCAAATTTCAATGCAAGCTCTTCTGTAGGAAAAAGCATAGAAAACTCCACTTCTCTTATCGTCGATAAATCATCGCCAGCGTCTTGCATTTTCCATAGTGCATCACCAATATTATCTTCTGGAAATAGCTCTAAATCTCGTGACATCATTAATCTCTCTTGTTATATCTTTACGCGAAATAGTATACAATCATCTACCTTACGGCGCTATTTTATTATTACGTTTTCACTTAATCAACATTGTTAAAAATTCAGATTAAATGTCATAAATACTGTACTTTACGCCTACTTGTTTTATTTTTAACATTATTTGCAGTAATTTAATATTTTGAAAAAACTCGAACTTCACATAACTATAGCTACAGATAATTGTACCGCAATAACTGAACTAACTCAGCAATGCGATTTAAGCACAACAGTTATTAAGCAAGCCATCAATAAAGGGGCCTTGTGGTTAACAAGAAATAAAAAAACACAAAGACTTCGACGATTGAAAAAAACACTAAAAATTGGCGAACAAATACACTTTTATTACGATGAAAAGATTTTATCTCAAATTCCTATACCAGCCAAACTCATTGCTGACAAGGGTGATTACAGTATTTGGTATAAACCTTATGGTATGTTATCTCAAGGGACTAAATGGAGTGATCATTGCTCAATAAGTCGTTGGGCACAAAAACAGTTACTGCCTGAACGGCCGGTATTTATTGTTCACCGGTTAGATAAAGCCGCCACAGGACTAATTATAGTTGCTCATACAAAAACTGCGGTCAGGGCCTTAACTGCGATGTTTGAGGGCCGTAATATTAATCAATTTGAACTTGAAAAACACTATCAAATAATTGTCCACGGTAATCATTCAAACCACTGTCAACCGGAGATAATTACCGTCGATATTGATAATAAAAAATCAAAAAGTACATTTAGCTTACTCAGTTACGATGAAACAAATGACTTATCATTAATTGCAGTAAAAATTGAAAGTGGCAGAAAGCATCAAATTAGACGACATGCAGCAAGTATTAATTTACCCGTGGTTGGCGACCGATTACATGGTAACAAAAACAAATGCTACTCTGAGGAGTTAAACTTACAGTTAACGGCAGTAAAACTGAGCTTTATTTGCCCTTTAACAAAAGAGAAACAGGTATTTGAATTAGAAGAAAACTTAAAGCCAAAATTAAAAAAGGTTATTGCTCAACTTAAACAATAACCCCAATAAACTTCGATTGTAAAATAGTTATGCACAATAGTTAAAATCGCCATCCTTCATTAAATTTAAAGCTTCGCCGACAAGTTCTTTCTGCTCAAGCTTTGATAATAAAGCAAATCCCTCTTTTCGCTGAGCTAAGGTTAATGCATGATAAGGCACTCTAAAGTTAGCTGAAACAGCTTCTGTCATCATTAGCGCAGTATTTAATGCAATAGGATTAGGCTCACAGAACATCCACTTCATCAAACTTTGTAAACGTTCATTTAAAGCTGAGTCATTATTGTCCATTAGCTGACGCATTAATTCAGGAATAATATTTGATGTTACTGAGATTACACCGTGAGAGCCAAATTGATGACGACCCGCAAAACTTTCATCATCATTACCTGACCAGCATGCTATTCCTTTTTGCTCATAATGGGCTATACGTTCATTACCCCCGCATTCTTTAACGCCAATAAAATTGGCGTTTTCTGCCAAAGGTTCAATTAATTCAGGGGTTAAATCTTGCCCTGTTCTACCGGGCACGTTGTAAATGAAAGCAGGTCCGACAGCTAATACCCTTTGAAAATGGTCTGCAACACCCAATAATGACGTTCGACCATAATAAGGGTTAATTTGTAATGCCGCATCCATACCTGTGGCAAAACCATTTTCAGTTGCTTTAATCGCTTCACGAGTATTATTACTACCCGTATTACCCACTATTAATAACTGTCTACCGAAACTATGGGCACTATGGGCAATTAACATTAAATGCTCTTCCCAACTAAGCAAATGTCCTTCACCTGTGGTACCGCCAACAATAATACCATCAACACCGGCGGCTATTTGACGTTCAACTAAACGATCATAGGTATCAAGATCAACATCACCTTTAGTCGTATAAGGTGTTTTTATAGCGGTAAATAAACTAGCGGCTTTAATACGATTCATTACGTTCTCTAAATGGATGATTTTTGATTGAAAAGGCTTAGCTAATAGTAGCTTCTAACAATGAGCAATATTACCAACAACTCGACGCATGATAAACACTTCATTTGTCACTATGTGTTGATATTCAAAAATTTGGCTATTGAGTTTTACCACTCGATAAGCGTGGTAGTTATCACTATTTGCTAAATCAGCGCTGTAGAGTTCATCATCAATCAATTCACTTTTGGTGAATGTGAAATGAATATCGCCAACTAACCCCCAATCACCAAGCTCAACACTTTGCTGTAAAACAGCGCCGTTGGTATCTAATGTTGAAAAAGTAAATTCATAACTACCGTCTGGTGATATTTGAGCATATTCACTTATTTGTTGGCCTTTTTCATCAATATCGAGCCGATACCATTGACCAATAAGCTGTTCTCTAGAATAGTTCATTGCGTTCCAATCACGTTATGACATTAATGTATTATTTATCCAACAGCTAATGTCCGTAATTTGCTCAGCACAAACACTGTGTTGCATTGGATATACTTTATATTGACACTTATAACCTTTATCAATAAAGAATTTATTAGCAAACTGCCCTAGAGCTTCGGGAACTACAGGGTCTTGGCTACCGTGCATAATCATAATTGGTAGTTTGGCATTACTATCTGCCAGTTTTCTGGTTTCAGACGTTGCAAGATAAGTAGACATAGCAAGTAATCCTGCAAGTGGTTTATGATAGGTTAAAGCTGCTTGATAAACTACCGCACCACCCTGAGAAAATCCTGCTAAGATAATTTTCTCACTTGGAATGCCTCTTGCTATTTCTTTTTCTACTAAAGCAATAATATCAATGGCTGATTGATTAAGTTGTTTTGTATCCACTTTGCGATCAATACTCATATCAAGAATATCGTACCAAGCAGGCATTATCATACCACCATTAACCGTCACTGGAATTCTGGCGGCATTAGGAAAAATAAAACGAATAGCTAAACTAGGGTCTAGCTTTAATTCAGGTACAATGGCATCGAAGTCTCGCCCATCTGCACCTAATCCATGTAGCCATATAATAGTGGCGGTTGGATTTTTTCCTGTTAAAACTTCAATACATGATAATGACATTTTCAGTTCCTGCCATTTTTAATGTCATTAAATATCAAATGATAAAAAAACGGCTTAAATAAATTTAAGCCGTGATTATATATTTATTTTCAAACTATTTCACAACAGTGATAAAAGATTTAACTAAAGATTAATTACTCAATATTTTAATACTACCATTAACACTTTCTAATGAAACTCTAGCATCACCTGAGCCAATATCACCTTGCAAACTTTTACCCATAAAACTTTCCTCATCATTAGATAAACCAAAATCATTTTTTATGCTGCCGTGCATAGTTTCCGCATCAACTGAAGCGCTGATATTTTCAGGTAGCACAAGTTTGATACTGCCATTCACCGTCTGAATCTTTATTTGCTTAATGTCACTGGCCTTAGATTCATATTGCACTTTAATACTGCCATTTACTGAAGCAATATCGCTATTAGACATTAAACCCATCGCTTTTACAGAGCCATTGACAAGCTCAACATTAACTTCACCATGAACATTTTCTATGATTAGTGAGCCATTAACCAATTCAATTGATGATAAATTAACATCCATTGGTACCATCACTTCATAAGTTACGTTACCTGACTGATTATTGTTAAATCCCCAAGAAGATTCTTTTTTATAGCGAGTTTCTACTATCACACCTCGACTATTTTGTTGCATATCAATTGAGATTCGATCTCTGTCGTCTTGATTATCAGCTTTGATGGTCGCTTTCACTTGAATGACTTGTTGATCCCAACCGATAATTTCAACGGCGCCATTAATATTTTCTAAACTAAACTGACTACTTTCATCAACATTGAAGGATTTCTCGATTTTATCGATAACTTCAGCTTGAGTCGACAAGGTTAATACTGCCATCAAAGTTGTGACAAAGATTTTTTTCATTAGTGTATTTTTCATAGGTATTCCTGTTAATTTATTAATATTTTAAAAGATTAGATGACACACAAAGGAAAAAGGTTTAAAAGTTTATCAATAATTTTTTTATTTAAGACTTTCTTTTTCTATGAAGCAACTAAACATACAGTTATTAATGACAGGTGATGAATTAATGACTGGCGACATTGTTGATAGCAACTCATCAATGATTGCACAATATTTAAAAGATCTGGGGTTAGAAGTCAGCCGTAAAGTAACGGTTCCCGATGATTTATCGATGTTAAGTGAAGAAATAAAATCACTTGCCAGCCAAACAGATATTTTAATTATTAATGGCGGACTAGGTCCCACCGTTGATGACTTAACCGCACAAGCCCTTGCTTTGGCTACTGATAAAATGTTGGAACAACACCAAGATGCGTTAAGTCATTTAAAGAAATGGTGTATAAAACGTGATACCGCATTGAATAAGCCTAATTTGAAACAAACCATGTTACCTGAAGGCTGTGACATCATAGCGAATGAAAAAGGAAGTGCGGTTGGTTTTCAAGTTAACTTCAAAAACTGCACTATTTATTGCACTCCCGGTGTTCCCCATGAATTAAAAACAATGATGTGCCAAGAAATACTGCCTCAAATAGCTCAACGTGTACCAGAAGGAGTATCACTAAATATCACACGATTGCAGATTTTTGGTATAGGCGAATCAAGCATTCAAAAACTAATTGACGACCAATTACCTGATTGGCCTAAAGAGGTTGAGCTAGGTTTTAGGGCTGGCCTACCGCTATTAGAAGTAAAATTAACAACAAAAACGGCTAAGGCTCTAGAATTAAAACATAAATATTTACCACGTTTGTATAATTTACTAGGTGACCATGTTTTAGGAACCGTTGATAAACGGCCAAAAAGCCTCGCTGAATATGTTGTTGAGATATTAACAAGAAATAATCAAAAGATTACTCTAGCCGAATCTTGCACTGGCGGTATGATAGCCAGCTTACTGACTCAAATATCAGGAGCATCAAATGTATTTGAAGCCGGTTTTGTAACTTACTCTAATAACATTAAAACTCAAGTATTAAACGTCGATGAGAAAACGTTAATTCAACATGGAGCGGTAAGTGAACAAACAGTATTAGCGATGGCTCAAGGCGCATTAGCAAAAACATCAGCAGATTTTGTTATTGCTGTCTCAGGGATTGCAGGACCTGAAGGTGGTACTCAAGAAAAGCCTGTGGGTAGTGTATGGATTGCATGGGGAAGTAAAGCGGATATTCAAAGGCAGTATTTAATAATTCCTACTCCTCGAGTGTATTTTCAAAATTATGTCGCGGCAATCGGTTTAGATTTAATTCGTCGGCAATTAATCCAGAGTACGGAAGTTCCTAATTACATCATAGAACGAGCAATGAAATAATTTTTTTGATTTAAAACTAAGTTTTTTATGATAAATTTGGTTATTTATTGCTTAATAAAACAAAAATTTATATATTTATAAAGATAATAAGTAGTTTAGTAATACTAATTCACTTTGCTTGTAGTGGTTAAATGACAAATAGAAACGTATTACTTGTTAAACATTGCAAAAACATAGCCTTAAATAACCTACTTAATGCTAGATAAAAACAGATAATTACAAAGGTTTCAGGAGTCTATTTTGATTGAGAAAAATTTTATTGTCAGTGGTCGTAATACTATAATTCATAAAATAAAAAAATTTGATTTACTCATAGTAAATGGTGCTTATGATACTGTAATCGTGAGTAGTAGGGGAATTGGTGTATATAAGGGACCAATCCCTGAAAAAAAATCTATTGCGAAAAAAGCTTATCAGGATGTTGTTGATTTATCTTCATCGGATATTTTTGGTGAAGGTAAAATGCTACTTTTTGTCCAAGCATTAGACAATAGAGAATATAAAATTGATTATAGTAAAGTAGGTACACCTGCTTTTATTAAAATTCATCAAGATAATTATATTTAAACAACAGTCTTTTAATTACATCAATGTATTAGTAATTAGCTGTTATGTTCGATAGTAGTAATTTCACCGAGTAAAATAAATAATGACAACGCTCACTTTAGTAAGTAATTCAAAAAACAATATCGATTTGGTGATAGAGCCAAAGAAAACTGGTGATGCTGTCACTGAAGTCACTATTCAAGCGCTTATTGACGGTTCAGAATATGTTTCATTATTTATTAATAGCGCCAATATTAAAAATGCCGTTGCTGAACTCAACGATGTTTTAAAGCCTTTACAAGCTGAAAAAACCGGACGGGAAATTCGTTATCAAATACTAGAACGTCGTAATGCAACCATTAGTATAACTATCGATTCGGATGAAATGGGGGCAACAGCTGAGATCTCGACAGCTTTGGGTGGAAAACACTTAAGCGCTAAAGCTATTTTAAACTCAGCTCAAGACTCAGGCGTCAAGAAAGGTTTTAGCAAAGAAGATTTAATCAAGCTTGCTCACCTCGCCTCTAAAGAGCCTGCAGGTTCAACCGTTTCTTTACAAATAGCGATGGGAAAAGAAGCGATTAATGGCAAAAATGCAAAAATCAAACATCTAGTTCAAAGTGCTCAAGAAAGAATATTACGACCAAAAGAACGTGAGGATGGTAGTGTTGATATGCGCGATCTTGGTGATATTGTTTGTGTAAAGGTTGGCGACTCTCTGGCAAAAAAAATCCCATTAACCCAGGGAAAACAAGGCTATACTGTTACAGCAAGTCCACTTGCTCCTGAGCCAGGCGAAGATATAAGTTTCAATGCTGGTGAAGGTACTTCCTTTAGCCCAAGAGATGACCATTTATTAATTTCAAAACTTGTTGGCTTACCTAAAATTATCGACAACGGCATGGAAGTTGATGAAGTTTACAAAATTAAAAATGTTGATGTTAGTACTGGGAACATCAATTTTGAAGGTAGCGTTATTATTGATGGCGATATTTGTGAAGGCATGAAAGTGGTTGCCAGTGGTGATATTAATGTCGCTGGTTTTGTTGAGTCTGCGATACTTCAAGCAGGTGGCGATATTACTATAACCGGTGGCATCATTGGTCGTAAACAAGATGTTGAAAACGCCAAAGTTACTGACTTACAAATGAGTGTTAACATTTCAGCTAAAGGCAAACTTTATGCAAAATATTGCCAATATGCCGAGATATCTTGCGGCTCAGATGTAAGAATTGAAAATCAATTGATGCACAGTATTTTAAATATCGGCGGTCGCCTTTGGTTAGGAAGTGAAGAAAAGGCTAACGGAAAATTAATTGGCGGCTATATAAAAGTGGGCACTTCTGTGCACGCTGGTATTGTCGGTGCGACGGCTGGTAGCAATACAATTATTAATTTTGAGGCCGAGATATTGAAATTCAAAGCATTACAAAGTGATATTGAAACCCGCTTAAAAATTGAATCCGATAAAACAAATGAACTAAAACTTGCCACCAATAAATTAAAAAAGCTGCCTAAAGATAAAGCAAACCCAGCAATGTTATCAAAAGTTGTCGCCACATATCGCCACCACGCCAAACTTATGGGAGTGGTTTTAGAAGAAAAACAAGAATTGGAAGATAAACTTCAAGAGTATATGTCAAGTGTGTATATAGAGGCTACAGAAAAACTTTACCATGGGGTAGAACTTATTGTTGGTGATTTTAATGACAGATCTCGCCGGGAATATGGTCCAAGCAGAATGATATATAAAGAACGTAAAATTCATATCGATCCAATCGTTAATACCTAAGCTAATATCACCCATAGATTACATTAACAAATAAAGGCATTGCGGAGAATAATCATGAAAACATTAAAGTGTTTCATAGGTATAACTTATTTGTTCTGTAATCTAGCTTTCGCTAAACAGTGCTCTGTTAATTTTAACTACGGTATTGTAATCGATCCAACTCATATCCGTATGTTGGATCATGGCAAAACATACGTTCAAATTAATAATGATAAGCAACTTTTCATTAGTGGTCGTGAAATTCAATTAACATTAGAACAACAAACCTTAATTAATGACTATGCTTTAGGCATTCGTACTCAAGTCCCAGAAATTGTATCAATTGCTCTTGAAGGAGTTGATATTGGCTTAAAAGCAGTAAATAAAGTTATTGGCGGGCTAACGGGTGAAAACAGCGCATCACATCAAAAAATACAACAACATTTTGAAGAAATTAAAATGCGAATATATATGCGCTTTAACCATAGTGATCAAAACTACTACCTTGCCCGACAAGACTTTGATAACTTTGATGAACTTTTTAGTGGTGAATTTGAACAAGAACTCGAAGAAATTATTTCACAATCTGTTGGTACAATTTTAATGGCTGTAGGTGAGGCGATGATCACTACAGACAATAGTGAATTAAGTGATGAGCAAAGAACATTAAGCCTTGAACAACGTATGGAAAATATGGGTAAAGAGTTAGAACTCGAAGTTGTCTCCCAAACGAATGCTTTAGAAAATAAAGCGGATAAATTTTGTCAAAGCTTGATGGAGCTTAATAAGATTGAAGATGAACTCCAACAAAACATAGCAGAGTTAAGTACCTTTAATTTATTAGAAACCAACTAATTCTTCTTTCTCAAGTTTGTACTATCATATTTTAGCAATCATTGGTGACCACCGCTAATTGCCCTTTTAATTTTTAATGACTCATTAAGCCATTAACTATTTGTTGCAAATGTTTTTGCACCTTGGTTTTTTGTCACTGCATTTTCAACATCATAAATTACTAACGGTAAGTCTATGGTAAATGTTGTATTACTTCCCTGCACACTTTCACATACGATAGTGCCATCCAGACTAGATATAGTGTTATAAGCTATCGTCATTCCTAAGCCAGGACCACCTC
The DNA here is from genome assembly GCA_022969175.1 of Colwellia sp. GTDB lineage: Bacteria > Pseudomonadota > Gammaproteobacteria > Enterobacterales > Alteromonadaceae > JALJPB01. Next base: position 33,033 of record JALJPB010000035.1, read on the forward strand.
TGCCACGTTTAGTGGTGTAAAAAGGATCAAATATTTTATCTATTTGATCTTTATTTAAGCCAACGCCATTATCACGATAAATGAGTCTAATAACTTTCTTTTCATTTACCGAAATATGTACACTTATTTGACCTTCAGCTCTATTTTTAAAACCATGAACCACTGAGTTAGTAAATAAATTAGTTACTATGTGAATTAAAGAGTTTGGGTTACATTCAACCTCTAATGTACTTGAACAATGGACCGTCACTTGATGTTCATTCATTTCAAACTTCTGAATAAGAATACGAACTAAGTCAGTAATAAATTCTTTAAGAAAAAGCCGAGACTCCCGCTCAGGAGGTTTTTCTACCGCAACCTCTTTAAACATGCTAACTAAGTTTTTAGTACGTTCTAAGTTGCTAAGAATTAAATCCAAACCACTTTGAATATTCCTCATTACCCTTTCGGAGTTGCCTTTTGACCCACTTTGAGATGCCTTTAATTCATCTTCAATAAAGGAAGTTGCCGTAATACAGATACCTATTGGCGTATTTAATTCGTGTGCCATACCAGCGACAAGGCTGCCCAAAGATGCCAGTCGTTGTGACTCAACAACACTTTTTTGAGCGATATTTAGTTTATTTAGAGAATCTTGCAATGCTTGATTTTTTCTCTCTAACATCGCAGGACTGGGTAGGGATAGAAAAAATGGTAGGACAAACCATATAATAATACCTGTAGCTAACGACGTAGTCGCGGTAATAGCTTTTGATATAGCAGAAATACCGTAAATAGGCTCCCAAATAACTATGGCACTTATTAAATGTGAAGTGCCACAGGCAAGAAATATCACAGAGCCAGCTAAAATAAAAAAACTCGGATAAGGTAGATCTTTCCTATTTTTAACAAACCAAACCACCGCGGCCGTTATCGAAAAATAGGCTAAAGCGGTTATAACGTCTGAAATAACAGAGGTCCATAGAATATCCGGTTGCCATAAGTAACACATACCATGGGGCATATATTTATCATAATCAAAAAAAGATTCAGCCTTCATAGTTTAACCTCAATAACCTATTTTAACTGCTGTTTTTTAGTTAAAAATCAACATTTAGTAAAGATACAAATTAGTATAGGAAATAAGATCACATTCTTCCTAACTAAGATTTTAATAAAATAAATGATGGCCAGGAAAAGTGGTTTTGTAATAGTATTGGGAATTAGGTATAAAAAAACCTGCATATAGCAGGTTTTTCAATTTAAAAACTAAATCTTACATATTAGGGTAGTTGGGTCCACCAGTACCTTCCGGTGTTACCCAAGTGATATTCTGGCTAGGGTCTTTAATATCACAAGTTTTACAGTGGATGCAGTTTTGGGCATTAATAACAAATTTATCTCCTTCCTTACTGCTTTCAACTTCATAAACACCTGCAGGGCAATAACGCTGTGCGGGCTCAGCATACTTAGGTAAATTAACAGCAATTGGAATGTTTGCATCTGCTAATTTAAGATGGCAAGGCTGCTCTTCTTCGTGGTTAGTATTCGATAAAAATACTGAGGACAACTTATCAAAACTTAACTTGTTATCCGGTTTGGGATAATGGATAACTGCAACCTCTGAAGCCAACTTCATTTGGGCATGATCTAAGGTGTCATCTTTGAAGTTAAAGGGTAATTTACCGCCAAAGAAGTTTTGATCGATCATATTGTAAGCGCCACCCACCATAGTACCAAACTTATGCATAGCCGGACCAAAGTTACGGGTATTGTATAGCTCTTCATATAACCATGAATTTTTATATTTTTCTGTATAAGCCGTTAAGTCATGTGCACCATCTTTGGCAACAGAATCACTCATTAGGGCTTCACAAATAGTTTCAGCAGCTAACATTCCTGATTTCATTGCGGTGTGATTACCCTTGATCTTGGCAAAGTTAATCGTTCCGGCGTCACACCCTACTAATAAAGCACCGGGCATTGTCATCTTAGGTAACGAATTAAAACCGCCTTTAGCCATAGCGCGCGCACCGTAAGATACCCGTTTACCGCCTGCTAAGTACTGACTTATTTTTGGATGATGTTTATAGCGCTGAAATTCATCGAATGGACTCAGATGAGGATTGCTGTAATTTAAGTCAACAATTAAGCCGACAAATACTTGATTATTTTCAGCGTGGTATAAATAGCCACCACCCGTTGTATCCTTATCTAAAGGCCAACCTGCGGTATGAACGACTAGACCTTCTTGATGTTTATCCGGATCAATATCCCAAATTTCTTTGAAACCTAAACCGTAGTGCTGTGGAGATTTATCAGCATCTAAATTAAACTTGGCAATTAACTCTTTACCCAAATGGCCTCGACAACCTTCAGCAAATACAGTGTATTTAGCACGAAGTTCCATACCAGGCATAAAAGAGTCCTTCTCTTTGCCTTGTGCATCAAGTCCCATATCGCCAGTGATAATACCACCAACACTACCATCTTCATTATATATAATTTCTTGAGCAGCAAAGCCAGGAAAAATTTCAACACCCAATTGCTCTGCTTGTTCAGCCAACCATCGGCAAACATTTCCCATACTGACAATATAATTGCCATCGTTATGCATTGTTTTAGGCACAGAGAAATTTGGCAACTTAATACCGTTACTTTCACTATTTAGCAAATAAATATCATCGCCTGTTACTTTAGTCTTTAAAGGGGCTCCTTTTTCTTGCCAATCAGGAAATAACTCATTAAGAGCACGAGGTTCGAAAACAGCACCTGATAGAATATGAGCACCAACCTCTGAACCTTTCTCAACAACACAGACCAATAGCTCTTGCTCTTTTTCTTGTGCTAGCTGCATTAATCGACAAGCTGTCGTTAAGCCAGAAGGACCAGCGCCAACGATTACTACATCAAATTCCATCGATTCGCGTTCCATGATATCTCCAATTATTGATTTCTTTTTAATATAATTAAAACGTGCGTTTGATTTTCAAACACCTGTTTGATAATATCAACCCATTATAGGTATTTTACAAGTAAATACTATCTTGTAAGATAGTATTTACGAATAAAGCTTGTTTTCATACAAGTTGATGATGATTTTATTATATATTACGTTGACGTACACGTAACCTTTAACGTAATCTTTTGAGTTAATACTCAAATAAAAAATTGAGCTTACCTTAGGGTAAACTTTTAACGGTTTAAACTCAAATAGCTAAGTTTCAAGCAAGTGTAATTATTACCATCTACACTAACTTAAATAAATGAAACCTAACCATAGATTATAACCACAACAAGCACAATCAGAGGCAACGATGAAAGTATTAGTACCCATCAAACGTGTAATTGACTTTAATGTCAAAGTTCGCGTTAAACCAGATAATTCAAATGTTGATCTTGCTAACGTTAAAATGGCAATCAACCCATTCTGTGAAATTGCAGTAGAAGAAGCTATCCGTCTTAAAGAAGCAGGCGTTGCTACCGAAGTAATTGCTGTATCTATTGGCACTAAAGCTTGCCAAGAGCAACTTCGCACGGCATTAGCATTAGGTGCTGATCGCGCTATTCACATTGAAACTGATTTAGAGTTAGACTCAATCAATATCGCCAAACTATTACAAAAAGTAGTAGAAGAAGAGCAACCTCAATTAGTTATTTTAGGCAAACAAGCCATTGATAGCGATAATAACCAAACAGGTCAAATGCTTGCGGCATTAACTAACATGCCTCAAGGTACTTTTGCTTCAATTGTTAAAGTTGACGGCGATAAAGTTAATGTTACTCGTGAAGTTGACGGCGGTTTGCAAACTGTTGCATTAACTCTTCCAGCAATTGTAACTACTGATTTGCGCTTAAATGAACCTCGTTATGCTTCATTACCCAATATTATGAAAGCAAAACGTAAACCTTTAGATGTTAAGCCTGCTGATGATTTTGGTATTGATTTAACACCACGCACTAAATTATTAAAAGTTACTCCTCCGGCAGATCGCCAAGCCGGTATTATTGTTGAGTCAATAGATGAATTAGTTGAAAAATTAAAAAATGAAGCGAAGGTGATCTCATGAGCATTTTAGTAGTTGCAGAACACGACAATAGCAGCTTAAAAGCTGATACTTTTAAAACGGTAGCGGCTGCACAAGCAATCGGTGGCGACATTCATATTTTAGTTGCAGGGAGTAACTGTCAAGAAGTTGCTCAGCAGGCTGCTAAAGTTAATGGTGTAAGTAAAATACTAGTTGCTGATAATGCAGCTTATGAACATCAACTGGCTGAAAATGTAAGTTTATTAGTTACAGAACTTGCTGTTGATTATGATCATATCCTTGCAACAGCTTTAACTACAGGCAAAAACTTTATGCCTCGCGTTGCTGCTTTATTAGATGTGACTCAAATTTCAGACATCATAGGTGTAGAAAGTGCTGATACGTTTATACGTCCAATCTATGCTGGCAATGCAATTGCAACGGTGCAGTCTTTGGATAATAAAAAAGTAATTACCGTTCGAACTACTGGTTTTGATGCTGTAGCTAGTGATGGTAATGCAGAAGTTGTAGCTATAGATTCAGTTACTGATGCAGGTAACTCAAGCCATGTAAGCGATGAATTAACTGTTTCTGAACGCCCTGAACTTGGTGCCGCTAGTATTATCATCTCTGGTGGTCGCGGCATGCAAAATGGCGATAATTTCAAATTACTTGAAGGCATTGCAGATAAACTTGGCGCAGCTATTGGTGCATCACGTGCTGCAGTTGATGCCGGGTTTGTACCAAACGATATGCAAGTCGGTCAAACAGGTAAAATTGTTGCTCCTGATCTTTATATTGCTGTTGGTATTAGTGGTGCAATTCAACATCTTGCTGGCATGAAAGACTCTAAAGTTATCGTTGCCATCAACAAAGACCCTGAAGCTCCAATTTTTCAAGTAGCTGATTACGGTATTGTTGCTGACCTATTTGATGCCTTGCCTGAATTAGAAAGCAAGCTTTAAAGAAGTTTAAGCTTTTAGTGCCAAGTAGCCTTAAGAAATAAGCTGCTATAAAAACATAGATGTTAGTAGACTTGTTGCTTTATAATAAAACCACTCTTTTGAGTGGTTTTATTTTTTCTGCTGCTCAATTAAACTTATCATGTTAAATAGCCGTTTAAAGTAACAGCTTTAGGTAATAACTTTATGAAAAACTCACTTTCTAGTCTTGGCGATCTGGCAGCGGCTTTTGGTATAGAGCCAGTCAGCCAGGAAAATAACACTAGTGATTCAAGTTTGGTTTATTCAACTGATGGCGGTAGAATCAAGAAAACTAATAAAAAAGTGATAAGCCAAAGTGATGGTTTTGCCAGAGTGCGCAGGGAAACTAAAGGTAGAAAAGGTAAGGGGGTAATCACTATTAGTGGTTTAGGTTTATCTATTTCAGAGCTAAAAAAACTTGCCAGTCAATTAAAAAAATCTTGTGGTGCTGGTGGTAGTGTTGTTGGTGAAACTATCGAAATTCAAGGTGATAAACGAGAGGCTATTAAAACAGCTTTAGAAAAACAAGGTTTTAAAGTTAAATTCACTGGTGGCTAAGACCAGTCGCACTTATTTAATTTATAACTAGTGTTAGTTGGCAATTTTATGTTCTCTTAATTTCATGGCAATTTTATTATGAGAGACATTTAACCTCTGTGCTAACTTTCTTGTTGTTGGGTACAAAGGATAAAGCTTGTTTAACAATTGCGATTCGAACTTTGCCTTCAGTTTAGCCCAATCCTCATTATGTGAATCAACTTCCATTTGATAAATATTTTCATCTAATAAGTTATCACTAGGTAAAGAAGGCTTCTCCAATTGTGATAAAGCAGTGACTAAGTCAGATTTTTCAATCAGTAATTTGGTATCAAGGGCTACCACTCTAAACAAAATATTTTGTAGTTGCCGAATATTACCAGGCCAATGATATGCCAATAAAGTACCTAGAGCCTGCTCAGTAATCTTCGGTGTTGATTGATTAACTTGTCTAGCTGCATTATCAATAAAATAATGAGTGAGTAATGAAATATCATCAGCTCTATCCCTAAGTGGAGGTAAATCTAAATTAAGCACATTTAGACGATAAAAAAGATCTTCCCGAAATAATTTTTTTTCTAATAAACTGGTTAAATTTTGATGGCTGGCACTGATAATTCTGACATTGGCAACTAACTCTTTGGTGCCACCTACTCTTCTGTATTTAAAATCTTGTAAAAAACGCAGTAACTTTGCCTGTAGATATACCGACATTTCAGCTATTTCATCTAAGAAAATTGTCCCGCCGTTGGCTAATTCAAATAACCCAGGTTTCCCTCCTTTTTGCGCTCCAGTAAAAGCACCTGGAGCGTAACCAAAAAGTTCACTTTCAAGTAAATGTTCAGATATTGCTGCGCAGTTAATTGCTAGAAATGGAGACTTTTCCCGTTGACTCGCGGTATGAAGAGCTCTTGCTATTAGCTCTTTACCTGTTCCTGTTTCACCACTAATTAAAACCGGTAAATCTAACTCTGCATATCTTAAGGTTTGCTCTATTAACACCTTCATTTTTGATGATTGTCCAATAATGCTTTCAATACCCTGATCTTTTTGTGACTGTAACAAGGATATTTGATTTCCCAAAGTCTTCATCGTTCTTAAAACAATAACTGCACCAGATATTTTTTGTTTCTTATTTCCAACTTTCCCCTCCTTTTCACCTAAAAATATGGGGCTAACATCTGCAATATAAGACTGTCCATCAATGGTTAACGAACAAGAAGTCGGTTTATTGGTGACCAATGTTTTAAAACTCTGCTCAATAAACTGGTCGATAACTAGACCTTCCACACCTGTGATAACACTACCATCAAGTAATAGGTTCTCTGCTGACCGATTTACCGCTAGAATCAGACCGTTCTCATCAATATCGATAATTGGATCAGGAATGCGGTCTAACAACACCTGAAGATGCTTTTCTCTTCTTTGGGTCGGTAATAGAGCGATTGGTCGACAAGAAATTATGCCGTTAATATCTTTTAAGCAATACTCGACCTCAGTTATTGATAAGTGTTCAGGTTTTATATGAACATAAGTAAAATTGGTAATAACTTCGATTGCGATAACATCCCAAGATAAACTTGCAAAAACAGCGAGTATCTCCTGACTAATACCTAACCTATCCGTTGATTCAATTTTTAATCTCATGGCATACTCAAAACTTTGTACTAATAAAATTACATTGTACTACTTTTATTACATCAATGAAACGCTATGTTTTAATGAGTTATATTGAATTATGTAAGCTTCATATCATGAAAGAACTAACCATTCGTACTATTATTATTACAACCAAATTCCCTTTATGATCAACAAAACTCTAACTATATGTTATTACTGCCTTTATTTGTGTTGGCAAATAAATTGCTATATCAATAGAAATATACTTTTCATTAGCCGCAAATTACTTTCCAAGGACAACTATGAAACACAGCAAGCATATTGAAACACAGGCAATTCATTCTGGACGTATAAACGATGAACAATTTGGTTCACTAGCGACCCCCCTTTACCAAACATCAACTTTTATTTTCAAAAATGCTCAAGAAGGTGCCGATCGATTTGCCGGTGAAGCTGAAGGGTATATCTATACAAGGTTAGGTAACCCTACGACTCGTCAACTAGAAATGCGTGTTGCCGCAATGGAAAATATGGAAGATGCTGCTGCAACTGCCACGGGTATGGGAGCTGTTTCTGGAGCACTGCTTGCTAATTTAGAGTGCGGCGATCATATCATTTCATCAAAAGCCATTTATGGTTGCTCTTACGCACTTATAAATCACCAATTAAAAAAGTTTGGTATTGACGTTAGTTTTGTTGATATGACAGATCCTAGTAATATTGAAAAAGCGATCAAAGAAAACACAAAAGTTATCTTTTTAGAGACACCAATAAATCCTAACCTTGTGGTGTTAGATATTGAAAAAATTGCCATTATTGCTAAAAAACATCAAATTATTTCTATTGTTGATAATACTTTCTTAACACCCGTATTACAGCAACCAGGGAAGTTTGGTATCGACATTGTTGTGCATAGCGCAACTAAATATTTAAATGGTCATGGTGATGTTGTTGCTGGAATAATTTGTGGCTCTGCTGAGATGATAATGAACATTAAGATGACAATATTAAAGGATATCGGCGCAACAATGAGTCCGCATGATGCGTGGTTAATTTTACGTGGCCTTAAAACGCTACCAATTCGAATGGAACGTCATTGTAATAATGCACAGGCTATTGCACAATTTTTAGAAGCTCATCCCGCAGTGGATCAAGTTTACTACCCAGGCTTAAAAAGCCACCCAGGTAATAAATTCATCGGCAATCAAATGAAAGCTGCAGGCGGTGTTATTGCTTTTGAAATTAAATCTGATCTAGCTGGTGGTTCAAGCTTTATTGACCGTATGGGCTTGTTTTCAATTGCAGTTAGTTTAGGCGATGCAGAGTCTTTAATACAACATCCTGCTTCAATGACCCACTCCCCTTACACTCAGGAAGAACGCCTTGAAGCGGGCATTAGCGATAGTCTGATTAGAATTTCGGTTGGTTTAGAAAACGTTGATGATCTTATAGACGATCTTAGTCAATCACTTGGTAATATAACGATCATTAGCCAAAATAGAAATGTTGCTTAACATAACGGAATAAAAACTGATAAAGCTCAGGACAACCTAAACAATAACATTTAGTTTAGGTTGTATTCTTGTTTTAATATCATCAATTTCATCAACATTGTAGGCAGTAAGGGGTTGTTGGCCCCAAATAGGTTTTGGCCAGCAACTATCAGTTTTAAAACGCACGACATGATGAATATGTAATTGAGGCACTACGTTACCAAGCGCAGCAACATTCATTTTATCACCATTAAACTCATTCATTAATATTTTACTTAAAAAACTCGACTCTTTAAGAAACTGTTGCTGGTCTTGCCATTCTAACTGGTAGATATCAGTAACATCAGCAAGTCGTGGCACTAAGATAAACCAAGGATAAGCTTTGTCATTGCAAAGTAAAACCTTACACAAAGTTAGATCGGCAATGATAATACAGTCTTTAGCTAGTTGGGGGTGTAAATTAAACTCAGCGTTCATCATATCTTTATCCATTAAAATTATTCTAACGTTTATTTTTTCGGCCACGTCCGCGGGCTGCTTTTTTAGCTTCTCGGGCAGCTAACTTCTTAGCTTCTTTTTCGATAAAATAAACTTGTTCTTTCTCTACCATCTCAGGAGTTTCAAAAGTCATGGCCCCTAAAGTTTTGTCACGTATCTCATTAATTAATATTGCTGATGCTTTGTGAAAATCAATAATACCACCACTCTTAACACAGCCACGACGTTTACCAATAGCTTCTATCAACTCTACTTCTTCAGTGGGTAGGTTATCTAACTTATATCGAGTTACTAAACGATCTGGGTAGTTTTCTAATAAATATTCGGCTGCGAAACAGGCTATATCGTCATGATCAAAGGCGGTGTCCTTAATTGCTCCAGAAATAGCTAAGCGATAACCACTATTGTCATTCAGAATTTTAGGCCAAAGCATACCAGGGGTGTCTAGAAGGTATAAACCCTCTTCTAGCTTAATACGTTGCTGGCCTTTAGTTACTGCTGGTTCATTGCCTACTTTAGCTTTAGCTTTACCAACGAGTGTATTAATTAACGTTGATTTGCCAACATTAGGAATCCCCATAATAACCGCATTAATTTGTTTGCCCTCTTTATCTTTATTCGGTACTAATTTTTTAATAAGAGCAGGAATTGTTTTAGCAAGAGCAGTATTTTCTGTTGTTAAAGCAATTGCTTTAACATTTTGCTGAGCATCTAAATGATCTAGCCAAACTTGAGTTAATTTAGGATCGGCCAAATCACTTTTATTAAGAATTTTGATTAAAGGTTTATCACCACGGATTTCTGTAATCATTGGATTTTCACTGCTAAACGGCAGACGGGCATCACACACTTCAATGACTACATCAATTTGAGGGAGGATTTCTTTTATTTCTTTTTGGGCTTTATGCATGTGCCCAGGGAACCAATTTATTGACATGAAATTGCCTTAAGTAAACTACAATTATAATATCGGCAAGTTTATCAATATAAGTAAACAGAAACACGTAATTAATAAAATCGGAAGACATTAATTTTTATTATTGAACTATACAGAAATCCGTAAATATAAAAAGTTTGAATTTTTATCAGTTCTAAGTCATATTAACATAGTACGAAAAACATCGTACAACAAAAACAAGGGCACTATTATATGACTAGAAGAAAAAAACTACAAAGTTCAGGACAAGCTGATGTCGATATGACACCAATGCTAGATATAGTTTTTATCCTACTTATTTTTTTTATTGTCACCACCTCTTTTGTAAGAGAGGAAGGTTTCGAAATTAATAAACCTCAAACAAATAATCCTCCATCAGAATCATCCCCCATAGTATTTATTAAAACGAATGCTAACAATATAATTTATTTAAACGGTAGGATGATAGATATTAATAATTTAGCCTCAGGTATAGAAAATTTTATAGCTAACAATGAAACAAACAACGTCGTACTTACTCCGAATAAGGATACTCAATACGAGCAAGTAGTGAGAATTCTCGATATAATTAAGGATGTTGGTAACTTAACAATTTCCATCGGTAAATAGCGTAGTGTCGATACATAACATCATTGATTAGGCTATTGACCAGCGACGCTAACTCACTACAATCTTAAGTACAAATGGGTTCAGCTAGGAAATTATTTTACTCTAGACAGCAAAAAGCCCGCAACATTGTTGCGGGCTTTTCTAAGAGAAGTTTAGCAATGCCCTACTGACGTGAAAGGAATCACTAATGCCGCGAGTGCATGGATGCACAGGAGCGGTCTCACATAAGAGAGAACAACTCCCACACGCTATTTCCCTCCTACGTTAACACATTGCAATTCTGAGTGGAAATGGGTTCAGGTAGGACAATTATTTTGCTCCAGACAGCAAAAAGCCCGCAACATTGTTGCGGGCTTTTCTAAAGAGAAGTTTAGCAATGTCCTACTCTCACATGGGAACTCCCACACTACCATCGGCGCTAACACATTT
>JALJPB010000036.1 GCA_022969175.1 Colwellia sp.
CAGTATCTGAAGAGTTAACTTATCAAAACAGCTCTTTGGGTTACCCCTTGGAACTGGATGCGCATTCTAGACACTTTTGATTTTTCGTCAACCCTTTTTTGAGTTTAATTTCAATTAACTTTGTAAACGTTTGGTTTTCATACAATCCACGAGTTTATTGACGTTTAAACAAACAAATCAGAAAAAATCATTGTTTCTTTCTGCGAATAACGCCTTTATTACACCAAAGCTTTATTATAAATATCCCTTTCTAAAAAGTATTAATTAGAGCTATATTGCTCTAATTTGCTAAAATAACTTTATATTTTAATTATTTAGTTAGCTCTTGGGATGTATCTATGGATAAAAGTAACTTAAGTAATACTCAAATAAGATCTTACCGCGGAATTACACCATCAATAGGTCGTGATGTTTATATCGATTCAACTGCTGTATTAGTCGGTGATATCACCCTCGCCAATGATGTAAGTATTTGGCCATTGGTTGCTGCACGTGGTGATGTTAATACCATAACTATTGGCGCAAGAACTAATATTCAAGATGGCACTGTGCTTCATGTTACCCGTAAAAGTACTGGGAACCCAGAAGGTAACCTTTTAGCTATTGGTGAAGATGTTACTGTTGGTCACAAATGCATGTTGCATGGTTGTGTACTTGGTGATCGTATCTTGGTTGGCATGGGAGCCATAATAATGGATGGAGTTATAGTCGAGGATGATGTTTTTATTGGTGCCGGTTCTTTGGTTCCACCTAACAAAGTATTAAAAAGTGGTTATCTTTACGTAGGAAACCCAGTAAAACAGGCCAGGTTACTCAAACAAAGTGAAGCTAGTTTTCTTAAAGATTCTGCAAAAAACTACGTTGAATTAAAAAATGAATATATTGATCAAAAAATTTAGAATTAATAGTCATCTCATTTCAATATGGATGACATTACCTTCTAGTTCATTTTTTTCCAACCACAACTCTGCCACCTCTTCTAGATCAAATTTTGTGCAACTATCAATTTCGCCTAATCGCTTTAATTGCATTGAATGAAAATAGATAGTTATGGTCTCTCCTGATAATTGGGCAGTGAAAGACCAAGCATCTTCATTATCATTAAATTCTAGGTCATTATTAAATATAATTGATTGGTTCATTGTTACTCAGATGCTAAAGATTTTCTTAAATAAGATATCACGGTTTCAACTTCTGGTTTAACACCTCGCCAAATCGCAAAACTTTCTGCTGCTTGGCTAACTAACATGCCTAAACCATCAATCACCTGTGCTGAACCCTGTTTTTTTGCCCAATTCATAAATGGTGTCTGTTCCTTACCATAAACCATGTCATAACAAACCACATCAGGCCTGATAAGTTTTTCAGATATTGGTGGGACACTACCACTGAGACTGGCTGATGTTGCATTGATAATAATATCAAAATTGTCATTTTCAACATTTTCAAAACCACATGCCCTCAATTTGCTTTGATTTTCACTTGAAGTAAATTGGTGACAAAGAGCTTCAGCCTTACTTACTGTACGATTAGCTATAACAATACTTTCAGGTTGCTGCTCAAGCAAAGGTAATACAACTCCTTTTGCTGCGCCACCTGCTCCAAGCAATAATATTTTGCTATTTTTTAAGTTTACATTATTACGTAATAAATCTTGAACCAAACCTAAGCCATCAGTATTGTCACCTATTATCTGACCATCAACAAAACTCAAGGTATTTACAGCGCCTGCTAACCTTGCTCGTTCACTGAGTTGATCACAAATCGCTAGTGCTTGTTCTTTAAAAGGGACGGTAATATTTGCGCCCTTCCCTTGTTCATTAATGAATTGTTTTATTTTTTCTTTAAAGCCATCTATTGCTACAAATTCACTTTGATAATTTAACTGCTGTTGCGTACTTTCAGCAAAAGATTGGTGAATAAGGGGTGAACGAGATTGTTTTATTGGGTTACCAAATACACGATATTTATCCATAAAAATACTTCTTATTATATATTACTGATTTAACCAGTTTTGAGGGACTAGATATTCATTTAATTGTGCTTCAGCACTATCTTCTTCCGGTTGAAAGTTATATTCCCAACGAGCTAATGGAGGCATTGACATTAAAATAGACTCTGTACGTCCACCAGATTGCAATCCAAAAAGAGTACCGCGGTCAAAAACTAAGTTAAATTCAACATAGCGACCTCTTCGGTATAATTGAAATTGTCTTTGATGTTCAGTATATGCTGTTTCTTTTCGTTTATTAATAATAGGAACATATGCGTTAATAAATCCTTGTCCAACTGCAGCAATATACTTTAGGCATGTATCAAAATCCCATTTATTCAAATCATCAAAAAATAAACCACCTACACCACGCGTTTCATCACGATGTTTTAAATAAAAGTATTCGTCACACCATTTTTTATAGTCACTATAAACATCATCACCAAACGGCTGGCATAAATCACTAGCGGTTTGATGCCAGTGAATAACATCTTCTTTAACTGGATAAAATGGCGTTAGATCAAAACCGCCGCCAAACCACCATACTGGATCTTCTCCATCCTTCTCTGCAATAAAAAATCTAACATTCGCATGAGAGGTTGGTATATGTGGGTTTTTAGGATGAATAACTAATGATACACCACAAGCTTGCCAAGTACGGCCAGCTAATTCAGGTCGATGAGCTGTAGCTGATGGAGGAAGTTTATCTCCAGAAACAACTGAAAAATTGACTCCCCCTTGCTCTACAACTGTACCATTGGTCATTACTCGTGTACGACCACCACCACCTTCTTTACGCTGCCATTTATCTTCAATAAATTGTCCAGAGCCATCAGCTTGCTCAAGTGATTGACAAATTCTGTCCTGTAATTGTTCCAAAAACTCTATAACTTGTGAAATATCGGGAATCTTTTTATTGGTAATAGTTTCACTCATGGTCGAATCACAGCTCCAGAAATTGCATTAATAATAGTTGAAGGTTTAGTTAGCCCCAAGGTTTGACCTTTAAGGATATAATCAAGTTGTTGGGGAAAGAGTTGTTTTACTTCTTGCCAAGTATTAGCTGTTGGCTCACCTGACAAATTCGCACTAGTTGAAATTATTGGTTTACCCGTTTGCTTACACAATTGAACAATATCAGGGTGATTAGTTATTCGTACCGCGACGGTTTTAAAGATGCCGCTAATTAGGGGGGATAAATTTTTATTTGCCGGTAGAATTTGGGTAATCGGCCCTGGCCACCTTGATAATACAATAAAACGTTTATCTTGGGGAATGGCACTATCATCTATATAAGGTAAAACTTGAGAATAATTACCCGCGAGTAAAATAAGACCTTTATCTCTCGATCTGTTTTTAAGTGCGAGTAATTTATTTATTGCTTGGTCATTATCAGGATCACAACCTAAACCAAATACAGCCTCTGTGGGGTAAGCGATAATACCGCCTTGATGGAAAACATCAATAATAGAAGCTTCAGACATTTTGTTATCCTGACATTTAACCAACAACTAAGAAAGTTTTGCTTGCATAGCTTCATCTTTAGCTAGTAATGCTACAGCATTTGCAGCACGTTCAGCTTTTACTTTATCAGCCATTGATTGATCAGCAATACCTAAAATTTGTGCAGCTAAATAGCCTGCATTTTTAGCGCCGGCCTTGCCAATAGCAACGGTTGCTACAGGAATACCGCCAGGCATCATTACTGTTGATAATAAGGCATCGTGGCCTTGTAATGGTCCGCAGTCTACTGGCACACCAATCACTGGACGTGTAGTCATACCGGCAACTGCACCCGCTAAATGAGCAGCTAAACCAGCGGCACAGATAAATACCTTACAACCTCGCTCTTCAGCATCTTTAACGTAAGCTTTAGTGGCATCGGGGGTTCTATGAGCAGAGCGCACTCGAACTTCGTGCGTAATATCAAACTGCTTTAATATATCAATAGTAGCTTGCATAACAGGTAAGTCGGAATCAGATCCCATTAAAATGGCAACAAGTGGTGATGTCATAGTGGTTCTCTTAAAGTGGATTAAGTTTAATTGAGGGGATTATAATGCTTTACGCTTGTAGGTGCATTTCTTTTCTGGACATATTATGACATTTCCACTGGCCATCTTTCTTTCAACCAATATTGACCAGTGACATAATGGGCACTCTTCATCAACAGGTGAATGATTTAAAACATATTTGCACTTAGGATAATTATTACACGAGTAGAAGGTTTTTCCATAACGATTGGTTTTTTCAAATAATTCACCTTCACACCCTTTATTCTTACACTGAGGGCAGGCAACATTGACATCATCTTGTTGATGAGTTTCTTCGATATGGTGGCATTGAGGGTAATTAGTACAACCGATAAACATGCCATAACGCCCTTGTTTAACCGCTAGATTATTACCGCATTCTGGACAGACACTGCCTTCGAGCACGTTGTCTTCAACACGTTCGTGTTCAACAATAGGACGAGTATACTGACAAGTAGGATAACTAGAACAACCTAAGAATGAGCCAGATTTACCATGTTTAATAGTAATTTCAGAGCCGCACTTAGGGCAAGCTTCATGCGCTTTTTCAAGTGCATGTTCATGACGGGTAAAAAGTGATTTATCTGAATCTGACATAATATCCTCAATGGTTAACTTTGATATTATGCCACGCTTCGATAAAAATTTTAAACCAATTTAATGCAATGGGCCTTCTTGCTCATCAAAAATCAAATCTTCCATCTGGGAATATGCATTCTCTTTACCTGGAACATTAAATAACACCATAAGAACAACCCACTTTAAATCTTCCATAGAAAAATATAAGGTATCGAGTTCCATTACCCGATCAATCACCATTTCTCTGGTGGTAAAATCAAGTACATTGACTTGTTCTAAGAACATTAAAAAACCACGACACTCAGTATCGAGCAACTCCATCTCTTCACTGGTATAGATACGAACAGATTTACTTGCGGTACGGGTTAAGTATGGATAAGCATCATTATCTTGCAATGCCGCTAATTTTTCTAACCAAGTAAGTGCTTTATAGATTTCGTCTTGATGAAATCCGGCACGGGTTAACTCATCGGTAAGTAGGTCATGATCAACCATTACCTCAGCTTCACTATGAATATAGTTTTCAAAAAGGTACATCAATATATCAAACATAACTAGCCCCTATTTAATCGAATATAGCCTCCGGGAACAGCCACAACATGTCCCTTTAGCTCAAGCATTGTTAATCGGGTTAGAACCACCTCTGTTGGTAATTTAGTCCGAGAAACCACAATATCAATTGGAGTGACTTCATAATCAACACTAGCTAATAATGGATCGTTAAACAAGTCCTGTTGATAATTATTTTCCTGATTAGTTGGTGTCTTAAGTTGAACTGTTGATACTGTTAGTTCTTCCACTATATCGGCACATTCTTCTACAAGTTTAGCCCCTTGTTTAATTAACCAATGACAGCCTTTAGCTAAAGGGTTATTAATGGAGCCAGGAACAGCATAAACATCTCTCCCCTGCTCAAGTGCACAACGAGCTGTAATTAATGAGCCACTTCTAATTTCGGCCTCAACAACCAATACCCCCTGACATAATCCACTAATAATCCTATTTCTTTTAGGAAAATGACCCGCTTTAGGTAAAGTGCCCGGAACAAATTCACTAACAATAAGACCACCAGCCTGCAATATGTCTTGACTCAACTGTTTGTGTCTTGAAGGATAAACTTTATTCAAACCTGTTGCTACCACAGCAATAGTATTGCCATTCCCTCTAAGAGCTCCTCTATGCGCAGCAGCATCAACTCCTAAGGCCATGCCACTAGTAATGACCAAACCCTGCTGTGTTAGTTCCTCAGCAAGCTTACACGCGATATCACGACCATTAATGGTCGCCGATCTACTGCCAACAATAGCTATCTGGTCTTTATTAAGAAGGCTGGTATTTCCTTGAGTAAAAATCACCAAAGGAGGATCATGTATTTCTTGCAGTAATCTAGGGTACTGATGTTCATCAAAACATATGATTTTACTGTTACACGCTAAACTAAGAGCAATTATTTTTTCTATTTTAGGCCAATCTGGATGGCAAAAAGCTGAGAGTTGACGGGTAGTAAGGTTTAAAGTACTGATGATTTTGTTAGATTTAAATAGTGCAGCTAAACCGTGTTGCTTGACTAACGCAAGCTTTTTATGAACAGCTAGCCTAGGAACCAACTTTAAGGCTAACCAATAATCGAGATTGGTTTTTGGCACTTGTCTTCTCCCTAAGAATGGCCTTATTGAAAACTTTCATCCATGAAAGTACTTAATATTTACACTACCAATGTTAAACGGCCAACTAAAACCGAAAAACAATTGAGTTTTAGTTGGCTAATTTATTACGGTGCGGTTACCGCATCGGCAAGTCTTGCAGGTTTACTGGTTGTTAAAATCAACGCCATACTCGTTTTTTCGTAGAGTTTAAAGACCATCACACGACCAATTTTTTCTTCTGGCATATCATATTCAGCGTCACCAATTTGTTCCCAACGAGAAACTTCACTCTCATATTGTGGGCCATTTTTGGTTTCAACAACACTTTTACTTTTACGTTGTATTGCCATGACATCGCCTGCTCGAACATTATGTTCTATACCACGATTTATCATCACCACTTCAAGTTTTCCAAATTCACGAAGATCAGTAGCTGATTGAATAATAGAGCCTCTAAATGATTCATCCGCCGCCCGCATGGTAAAGTTAGCTGGTAATAGTTGTCCTTCATTTATTGGTACAATGTAACTACCGGCACGGATTTCACGGTTTGCCGAGTTAACAAGAAGTGTTGCTGGTTTCTTATTTGCCATATCACCAACACGAATTGATTGTGCTGTACCTACTAGTGTCGCTAAATAACCGAGAGACTCTTCAGTTTCAGGATCAATCAATTCCTCGCCTTTTTGATAAATACCATATGTTTTAGCAATGACTAGATCATCATTTACATAAATATTAAAGCCATCTGTACTTGATTTATAACCTTCATCACTACCTATTACATAAGGAAGTGCAGCTAACTGCTCTTCAGTAAATATGTTTTCATAACGAATATAAGGAGCAATGACTTCTAAGGGCAATACATTTATTGGTTTGGCTTTATTCGACTCACGAACTTTTGGAGACCATTTATAAGTAGGTTTTTCTTTTACTACAATGGTTTTCTTAACTGGTGGCAAAGGCGCAACAATAATTTCTTCAGCTTCAACAACCGGTTCAGGAATAACTTCAATTGCAGGCTCTTCCACAACAAGCATTGGCTCTCCTTGCTCATCATATACAAGAGTCAACACATCACCTGGATAAATTAAATGTGGGTTAGATATTTCAGGATTTAATCGCCATAATTTAGGCCATAACCAAGGTTGATCAAGAAATACTGTAGAAATATCCCAGAGGGTATCACCTTTTTCAACAATATATGTCTTGGGAGCATCTTCATTTAACAGAAGTTCATCTGCCACCGAAATCAGTGGAAGCGTACAGAAAACAAGTGAAAGTAACATTTTTTTTAGCATGTGACTGATCCATTTTAATGCTTTTAGCTTAAACCACTATTATTAATTATATTTAATGGCTAAAATTGAAACATAACACTCTATAGGCATTATCGCTAATTAATTTGCAATATTATGACAATTTTAACTGTATTAAGCTTTCCTGATGATAGATTACGTACTAAAGCAACCGATGTTGCTGAAGTAACTGACGAAATTAGAACCATAGTCGACAATATGTTTGACACTATGTATGACGAAAATGGTGTTGGCTTGGCTGCCACCCAAGTTGATATTCATCAACGAATCGTAGTTATGGATGTATCTGAAGATAAAAATGAACCTTTGGTATTAATTAATCCTGAAATTATCAATAAAAGTGAAGAGACCTTAATTAACGAGGAAGGTTGTTTATCAGTTCCTGGTTGTTACGCTAAAGTTGATAGACACGCCCAAGTAACAGTTAAAGCACTTGACCGTGATGGGAAAGAATTTACCCTTGATGGCGATGAACTTTTAAGTATATGTATTCAACACGAACTTGATCACTTGAAGGGGATTTTGTTTGTCGATTATTTATCACCATTAAAACGCCAGCGGTTTAAAAGTAAATTAGAAAAAGAAGCTCGTTTACAAAACACATAAAACGAAATGATCAATACTAGGATTTCCTTTGATACAATCTTTAAGAATAATATTTGCTGGTACTCCAGATTTTGCTGCAAAACATTTAGCGGCATTAATCGAGTCTAACCATCAAGTCGTTGCCGTTTATTGCCCACAAGACAAACCGGCTGGCCGTGGAAAAAAATTGAGGGCTTGTGCGACTAAAGAGCTCGCTTTAGCTAATAACCTTCCCGTTGAACAACCAATAAACTTCAAGGAGCTAGCAGCACAACAAAAACTCGCCAGTTACAATGCCGATGTGATGGTGGTTGTAGCCTACGGTTTATTATTACCTGAAATAATACTTACCACTCCAAAGTTAGGATGCATAAATGTTCATGGTTCAATACTGCCTAAATGGCGAGGCGCAGCTCCCATTCAACGCTCTCTTGAAGCAGGTGATCCTGAAACAGGTATAACATTAATGCAAATGGATAAAGGACTAGATACTGGGGATATGATTCTAACAGCCCGCTGTGAAATTACTCCTACCGATACTAGTGCTAGTTTGTATGAAAAATTAGCTGAGCTCGGACCAAGCACTTTATTAGAAACATTAACACTCATGAGTGCAGGTAAATATCCGCGAGTAGCTCAAGATAATGAAGTTTCAACTTACGCGGCTAAATTAGAAAAGTCAGAGGCGGAGTTAAATTGGCAATTAAGTGCACAAGTATTAGATAGAAAAATTAGAGCCTATATTCCTTGGCCTGTTGCCCAATTTACTTTTACTGATGAGAAAGCTAGTGCTCAAAGAATAAGAGTATGGCAAGCAAGTATTGTTTCTACTGACTGTAAAAACAATGTTGTAGGAACAATTATTTCTGTCGATAAACAGGGTATTGTTGTCTCGACTAAGGAAAATGCCTTACGTCTTGAAGTATTGCAGTTACCGGGAAAAAAAGCACTGGCTGTCAGTGATATCCTTAATGGCCGAGCAGATTGGTTTAAAGTAGGTCAATTAATTAACGGTTTCACTGTTACTCAAAATAACGAGGCCTTAAATGAACATTAATATTAGAGCCTTAGCCGCAAAGTGTACTTATGCGGTTATTGATCAAGGCCGTAGTTTGGCTGATGAGTTACCTAAACAGCAAGATAGGTTAGAAGGCAAAGACAAAGGTTTATTGCAAGAAATTTGTTATGGCGTCTTACGCTATTTGCCGGAATTGGAGAATGATGTTCGTGGTTTAATGAAGAAGCCATTAACCGGAAAACAACGCGTTTTCCACTTTTTAATCTTAGTGGGTGTTTATCAAATAAAATATACGCGAATTCCCGACCATGCCGCTGTAAGCGAAACAGTGGCCGCAACAAACCAATTAAAAAACAAACATCTAAAAGGACTGATTAATGGCGTATTACGAAATTTCCAACGTAATGCAGAGTCCGCTAACAACGAGCAAACTAACAAAAAGCCACTAGCCGATGCAATTAAATATAACCATCCAGGCTGGTTCATTAAAAAAATTCAAGCGGCCTACCCTGAACATTGGCAAACTATTTTATTAGCCAATCAAGAAAAGCCACCAATGTGGCTAAGAGTTAACCAGCAACACCATCAAATAGATGAATATAAAAAATTACTTGATGACGCACAAATCGAATATAGCTATATTGAACCTTTATCGGGTGCAATAGCACTTAGCAATGCTGTTGATGTTAACAAATTGCCAGGTTTTCAAGAAGGATGGGTATCAATTCAGGATGGTGCCGCTCAACAAGCAGCTCGTTTACTTGACGCACAAGAAGGTGATGTTGTTTTAGATTGTTGTGCCGCTCCCGGCGGAAAAACCTGTCATATTTTGGAGTTCACACCCAACCTTAACTCTGTGACAGCTATTGATATTGAAGAAAGTCGCTTAGTTAGGGTAAAAGAGAATCTGCAAAGGTTAAACCTTAACGCCGATGTAATTACCGGTGATGCAGCAAAACCAGAAACGTGGTGGAATAATCAACTTTTTGATCGAATATTGCTAGATGCTCCATGCTCTGGTACCGGCGTTATCAGACGACATCCAGATATTAAGTGGCTCAGAAAAGCCAGTGATATTGATAACTTAAAAGTTTTACAACAGCAAATACTGAAAAACATATGGTCTTTACTTAAACCCGGTGGTACTTTGCTATATGCAACTTGTAGCATTTTACCTGAAGAAAATAGTGAACAAATTAGAGACTTTATTGCTAAACAAGAAGATGCTCAATTAATATCATTACAAGAAGACGATACTAATATCGGTTGGCAGTTGTTACCTCACCCTAAAATGCAGAATAATCCCTCTATGGATGGATTTTATTATGCAAAACTAAGAAAACAAGAACAACAAATTAAGTAACTGAAATTTAAATGAAAATAATAATAATTGGTGCTGGACAAGTAGGCGGAACATTAGCAGAAAACTTGGTTGGTGAGAATAATGAAATCACCATCATTGATGTTGATGGTGAGCGGCTTCGTGAATTGCAAGATAAAATGGATTTACAGGTTATTACTGGCCATGGCTCACATCCAGATATTTTAAAACGTGCCGGTGCAGAAGATGCTGATATGATAATTGCGGTGACCAATGATGACTCAACAAACATGATTGCTTGCCAAATCGCTTATTCATTATTTTCAACACCAACAAAAATAGCCCGAATTCGTTCAAACCAAATTCTTGCCTACAAAAAGCAGTTATTTCATAACCAAAATATTCCTGTCGATCATATTATCGCCCCTGAGCAGCTGGTCACCAGAGATATTGCCCGTTTAATTGATTACCCAGGAGCATTGCAAGTATTAGAGTTTGCTCATGGTAAAATTAGTTTAGTTGCTGTTAAAGCCTATTATGGCGGCTTATTAGTTGGTCATGCTTTATCAACACTAAAAGAACATATCCCTAATGTTGAAACTCGGGTTGCCGCAATTTATCGAAATGGCAAACCAATAAGACCGTTAGGAACAACTGTCATTGAAGCTGATGATGAAGTGTTTTTTATTGCCGCCAGTATTCATATACGTGCAGTAATGAACGAGCTGCAAAAATTAGAATCAGCATATCAAAGAATAGTTATCGCCGGAGGGGGGAATATAGGTGCAGGATTAGCAAGAATCCTCGAAAACAATCATCAAGTTAAATTGATTGAACGCTCCCCTGAGCGAGCAAAAAAATTAGCTTCAGAGCTCAAAAATACTTTAGTTTTTACTGGCGATTCTTCCGATCAAGAATTATTACTTGAAGAACATATTGACCAATTTGATGTTTTTATTGCCGTTACTAATGATGATGAAGCTAATATTATGTCATCACTGTTAGCTAAAAAGCTTGGCGTCCGTAAGACCATGGTACTTATTCAACGTGATGCTTATATTGATTTAGTTCATGGTAGTGGTATTGATATAGCTATATCGCCACAACAAGCAACTATTTCAGCGCTATTAACCCATGTTCGACGAGGTGCTATTGATAACGTCTATAGTCTACGTGGGGGGGCAGCTGAAGCAATTGAGATTGTTGCTAAGGGTGATGAGAAGTCATCCAAAGTTGTCGGCAGAGAAATAAAGTCTATCAAATTACCGCCGGGGGCCTCCATTGGTGCAATTGTAAGGGGTAATGAAGTGCTAATAGCTCATTCAAATACGGTAATAATGGAAGAAGACCACGTAATATTATTTTTGATTAACAAGCGCTATATATCTAACGTAGAGAAACTATTTCAAGTAGGCGCTATATATTTTTAATGATTCGGTAAAAGGAAGCAATATATATTGTCTTCCTTCCCTCTTGGGTTAACTTCTCCAAAAAGTAGGAGTTAATAAAACCAATAACGTGAATATTTCTAACCGACCAAATAACATAGCGATAACTAGTACCCATTTACTAAAGTCACTTATAGATGAGTAATTTGCAGCCACCTCACCTAATCCGGGACCTAAGTTATTCATACAAGCAGCAACAGCGGTAAAGGCGGTAATATTATCCATACCCCCAGCAAGTAATAACAACATACAAACAACAAAAACAGCCGCATAAGCAGAGAAAAAACCCCAAACAGCTTCAACAACTCTATCAGGTAAGGCTTTATTACCAAGCTTTATCGTAAATATTGCTCTAGGGTGAACGAGTTTATTAAGCTCCCTAATACCTTGTAAGTATAACAACGTTATCCGCACTACTTTCATACCTCCACCAGTACTACCAGCACAACCACCGATAAAGCTGGCAAAAATTAACAATAAAGGCAATAAGGTTGGCCAAGCAGAAAAAGGAATAGAGTCTGCTGGTGTGGTAGCAAACCCAGCTGTTGTACTTATTGAAACTGAATGAAACAGAGCCTGTTCGAATGCTTGGTCGCTATTTTGATACGTACCATGAAATACTAAAACAGCAAAACAGATTAAAGTAAGCACTATTTGAATTGAAATAAACACCCTAAATTCAGGGTCATAAAAGTAGTTTTTTAAAGATTTACTTTGTATTACAGCATAATGCAAAGCAAAATTAATGCCGGCAAGAATAAGAAAAAAGACACAAATAAAATTAATAGCCGAACTATTGAAATATCCCATACTGGCATCATGAGTAGAGAATCCGCCAATAGCTATAGTTGAAAATGCGTGACATATCGCATCAAACCCTGACATTCCCGCTAACCAGTAAGCCAATGCACATAAAATAGTGAGTGATAAATAGATATACCATAAATGTTTAGCTGTATCGGCTATTCTCGGCGTCATCTTTGAATCTTTAACCGGCCCGGGTGTTTCAGCTCGATAAAGTTGCATACCACCAATGCCTAACATAGGCAAAACAGCAACCGCTAAAACAATGATCCCCATACCACCTAACCATTGTAATTGTTGACGATAAAATAATACCGAGTGAGGTAAGCCATCAATATTACTTAGAATTGTTGCGCCTGTAGTTGTTAGGCCGGAGAATGATTCAAATACTGCATCTGAAATAGAAAAATTAGGTTCACTTAATAACATGAGAGGGATAGCTGAGAAACTTGCCAATACTAACCAAAACAGTACAACAATAAGAAATCCTTCCCGTGCTCTCAATTCCCCTTTTTCATTTCGGTTAGGGTGCCAAAATAGCCCTCCAACTACCAAACAAAACAGAAAGGCCATTAAGAAAGGAACACCACCACCATCTCGATAAAATAAAGAAACCAGTGCTGGAGGTAACATGGTGACACTCAGTAGTGCCACTAACAAACCTAAAATGCGTATTATATTTTTATATTGCACGTTATTATTTTTCTATTAATTGAAGATGAAATTTATGGTGTACTTTCATCTTCAGGTAAAGGCTTTAACTGCAATGTTCCTGCAGATAATGTTTGTAATTTTTTTACTACTTCATCAAGCTTGGCATAAGGAATAGCTAAGGTAAACAAAACACTTTCAAGGTAGTCTTGATTAACTATTAAGCCGCCTATTTGCTCAACTAAATGCAATATATCGTTAACTTGAGTATATTGACATGCTAAGGTTTTGTGTACCATAGGTATTTTAGTTGTTGAGTGTAAAAATGTTAACGCCTGCCTAACACTGCCGCCGTATGCACGTTGCAATCCTCCAGTGCCAAGTTTTGTACCGCCAAAATATCGAACGACAACCGCACAGACTTGGCCAACCCCACCGCCTTGTAATACCGCTAACATCGGACGACCAGCAGTGCCTGAGGGTTCGCCATCATCCGAAAAACCATATCCCTGACTATCTTCAGGTGCACCGGTTAAAAAAGCATAACAATGATGGCTTGCCTGCGGGTGAGCACTTTGGCATTGCTTAATTAAAGACTTTGCTTCATCAGGCGATTGACACGGCGCTAAATAGCAAATGAAGCGACTGCGATTAACAATCATTACATCTTCCACTTCATTTACTGCTACTTGGAACTCTTTCAACATAATATTATATTTAATCTATCCCTAATCAGAAACAAACACTAATCCAAGGCTAAATCTCTGGTCATGTTTTCATTATGAGATTGATGAACGATAATATTGTCTTCAATTCGAATGCCACCAAATGGGCGGTACTCTTCAACTATATCCCAATTAACCATGGCAGAATGTTTTGATTGTTTAAGATCAGTCAACAAGGAGCTAATAAAATACAAACCCGGCTCTATCGTAAATACCTGATTTGCTTCCACCATTCTAGACGTTCTTAAGAAAGAGTGTTCTTTTGGTGTATTAATATGAGTGCCACGTTCATCTGCCATAAAACCGCCCATATCATGAGTTTGAAGCCCTAAGTGATGACCAAGTCCATGAGGGAAAAAAGTCGAAATAATACCACTTTCAACAGCAACATCCGCTTCTACATTAATCACACCTATCTCTGACAGCACATTGCCAATTTCACGATATGTTGAAATATGAAGGTCTACGTAGCTTAAACCAGGTTTTAAGCCATCTACTGCGTTTAACATGAGTTTATTCATGCGAGCAATTAACTCAGCAAAACGATCTCGTTTAAAAGAATAGGTACGGGTAATATCCGATGCGTAGCCATGGAAGTTAGCGCCGGCATCGATCAAAAATGAACGATGCGCTTGTGGTACATCACGATCTAACGCGGTGTAATGTAATATTGAGGTGTTCTTATTTAGAGCAACAATATTCCCATAAGGTGTTTCACTGTCTGTATGGTGTACAGCTTTAAGATAACTTTGTTGAATATCAAACTCAGACAGCCCTTCTAGAAACGCTTTTTTTGCCGCTTTATGCCCTTTAACAGCCAATGCGTTAGATTGTCGTAAACACTCTTGTTCATAAGGTGTTTTATAAGCACGATGGTAATGTAAATAATTTAATGTGCCTTCTGGATTAATCATATCGAAACCCAGAGCCTTAGCTACCTCAATATGGCTACCAATATAGCCATAACCTTTTTTATCATAAGGGAGTAGCTTTTCAACATCCGCGGCATTACTCAAAACTTTAATATCGAAAAATTCATTCCAAAAATCATCTTCAAGCTCAACGACTTTATGCCAAAAATCTACCGGCTGGTAATATATTAAAACCGGTTTATCTTGGCCATTAATAATTAACCAACAATTGGGCACATCGACAAGTGGTAACCAATGTTTAAAATGAGGATTGACTTTAAATGGGTAACTATAGTCATCAAGAAAAACTTTAATTTCTTGCCCAGAATGAATGACAATACCGTCAATGTTCTCACGGGATAAAACTGTCTTTACTCTATGTTGCAATTCAGCAACATGTGCCGGATAAAGCGTACCAAATGTTGTCATCTTATTATTTCTCTCCTAAACTTTTTGCTAGTGTGATCATAGCATAGCTATAAGTGTATTAAGCTACTGAGGTATATAGTCAAATATAGGGAATAACGTATAATGTAAAGTTTATTTATCAGGTATTCGCATATTAATAACCTGATCAAATACCGAGCTAAGCTGTCCAACTCTAGTTTGATATATTTGTTGATACGCTAAAACACTTTTTACATATTCTCGAGTTTCTTTATAGGGAATAGTTTCAATCCAAATATCAGCTGGTAATGATGAACTATTTTTTAACCAAGCCTTTACCCTGTATGGACCTGCATTATATGAAGCTGTCGCTATAACTTGATTGCCTTTGCTCATATCAAGCAATTGTTTTAAATATTTTGTACCTAATTTAATATTACTACTCGAATCTAACAAGTTTGCTTTCTTCACTTTTTTATTTTCAAGTTGTTTAGCTGTTCTAGGCATCAATTGCATTAAGCCTTTAGCACCAACAGCTGAATGTGCATCAGGCATAAAAGAACTTTCTCGTCTAGTTATAGCAAACGCCCAAGCTGGATTAATTTTCTGTATATTGGCATGTTGATTAATTTTTTCTTCAAACGCTTGTGGAAAACGTAAATCAACATCATCTAAGTACCCTACTCTAGATAAAGTAAAAATAGCCCGGTCATACCACCCTGCTTCATTTGCTAATTTTGACGCCACTAGCTTTTGACGATTATTTAATGACTCTAACCAAAAGTTCCATTCTCTTCTTGCTTGGTTTGCTCTGTTTAAATAAAACAGTTCAAATGCTCTTTTAGCTGCTGGGTGCTTTAATACTGTTTCTTTCTCTAATTCTGTTATTTCTATTGGTTTATCTTGTAAATTTACCGGGATCTTTAAAGTACTTGCTGCAAGAAAGCCATAATAGTGTCTTTCATTTGCCAACAGTTTGAGTAAATCCTTTCCCCTGACATTTTCATCCGTTTCAATCAGCGCCCGCGCATACCAATACTTCCACTGCAAAGCATTTCTATAACGCTCTGGTAAACTTACTAATTCAGTTATAAGCCTCTGCCAATCCTGTTGCTTTATGATTTGTGATAGCCGAAATTCAACCATTTCTTTTGTTAATGATTTTGCATCAACCTTATCAAGCCAATGTGTCGCCTCTTTATGATTTTTACTTGCTAAAGCCACAGCAAATTTATTTGTTACTTTACGCTTCTGTTCTTCTGAAAAAGTAAAGACCTTCAGTGATTTTTCATAAGTTGTTAGGGCTAACTTTTGATTACGCCAAATTAGTCGTTTTAAGCCGTAAACCATAATTTCAGCTTCTTTTGCTGACTTTTCAGGAAATCTATTTAGACGATGAATATACGATGGGTCCCTTCTAACCTTTTTCCATAAACTGCCCAGATATCGCTCATTTTCCGGTAGTAATTTGGTTAAGTAAGGAATTAAGGTGTGCTTACCACCATCAGCAGCAAGTTTAATTCTTTGCCATACCACTTTATCTGTTTGATAGCCCGATTCTTGCCACTGCTTGAAGAGAGGATCACATTTTTTATCTTGCGACTTTCCTACCAGCCAAAGCTTAGTAACTTGAGGTAAAACCACACTCTTAGGTACACCAGTTTCTATCTGGTATCGATAATACATACAGGTTAACGGTACATTAGATGTTGGCTTATAAAACTCTAAAAATAACCTTTTCATATTTTTTTTGACTAAATAATTTAACCATTTCTTTCTTAGTCGCCAATCAAGTGGTGACGCTCTGAATTTTTTTAAAAAACTGTCTATCTCAGACACTTTTGCCAAAGACATCTGATCAATAAGTATTTGTTGATCTAGGTATGGCTGAAGAGGGTAATAATGCAACTGATTATAGAGCTCTTTAAATCGAGGGCTATTAGTTTGCCATAATTGTTTTTCCGCTTGAAGAAAGGTTTTTCTTGAGGGGTTATGCTCTGCCGCACTTAATTTCCCTACAACAAAGGATATATTGAAAAAAATAATGAAAACGACTAGAGCTGTCGCAGTTATCCGCATAATTCATCCTAAATACATTACTGTTAGTTTTTACTTACCCTCCCGCATTCTAGCCTCTTTCGAGCCATATGAATATTTCTTTGCTGAGATTTTATTGATTTTTAGTTATCATCAACAATTATGTTAACCCAGTACGCAAATATTCAGTAATAATTATGACAGATAACCTTTTTGACTTAGCCACTCATCAACTAGATACTATCGGTTTACGTTGTCCAGAGCCAGTGATGATGGTTCGTTTAAAAATAAGAAAAATGACTTCAGGAGAAACGCTATTAGTTATCGCTGACGATCCCTCAACAACAAGAGATATACCTAGTTTCTGTCGTTTTATGGAGCATGATTTACTTCAGCAGAATGTTGTTGCGAAACCTTATAAATATCTAATTAAAAAAATCTAATTTCAAAACAAAAAAAAGGACCAGTTAATCCTGATCCTTCATGTTTACTCTAATTAATAAAACTTATTGTAATACTGATATATCTGCAATTGCTAAAAAGCTATTTCTGATTTTACTTAATAATGTTAATCGATTTATTTTCACAGCTTCATCATCACTCATCACCATAACATTATCAAAAAAGTTATCGATAGGTGCTTTTAAGGAAGCTAACGCAGTCAATGCTGCTTGATAATCTTTATTGGCTAGTAACGGGCTTATTTTAGTTTCAATCTCTCTAAACACTAAGGCTAAAGCTTTCTCAGCATCCTCTTTAGCAAGCTCATCATTAAATGTTTGATATAATTCACCATCAAACTTAGCAAGAATATTTCCAACACGTTTATTTGCAGCAGCTAAAGCTTCTGCCTCAGTTAACCCTCTAAAATAACTCACCGCTTTTATACGTTTATCAAAATCTAAAGGTGCTGTTGGTTTCTTGGCTAAGACAGCTTGAATAACATCAACACTGAAATCTTTTTCTTGATAATAGGCACGGAAGCGTCCCATCACAAAATCAATTACATGATCAGCAGTATCATCGTTTATCAGTTTATCGCCAAACTGAGTAATACTTTCATTGATTAATTCTGCAATATCTAAATTTAAATCTTTTTCAATAATGATACGAATCAAACCAATTGCAGCTCGTCTTAAAGCAAACGGGTCTTTATCTCCCTTAGGTGCTTGATTGATTCCAAATATACCTACTAAAGTATCTATTTTATCGGCAATCGCAACAGCGCAACCTATTTGGCCATCAGGTAAACTATCGCCAGCATAACGAGGACGATATTGATCTTCTAGTGCTTGAGCTATGGCTTCAGGCTCACCATCGTTACGAGCATAATATTTACCCATAGTGCCTTGAACTTGTGGAAACTCTAATACCATGTCGGTTAATAAATCAGTCTTACTTAAGAGACCTGCACGATGAGCATATTGTGAGTTTTCATTCAGTTCGTTAGCGATAATTTCACTTAATTTGGCTATACGTTCTGATTTTTCTTTAACCGATCCTAATTGTTTTTGGAATAAAACCGATTCTAGCTTTTCCAATCTACTCTCAAGAGTCTGTTTTTTATCCGTATTAAAGAAAAACTCTGCATCAGCTAAACGTGGACGAATAACTTTCTCATTACCAAAAATCACTTGCTGCGGGTCTTTACTTTCGATATTGGCAACAAAAATAAATTTATTTATTAATTGCCCATCTTTATCCAATACGGGAAAGTATTTTTGATGATCTTTCATTGAATAAATTAAAGGCTCTGCAGGAACTTCTAAAAATGACTGATCAAAACTGCCAATTAAGGTAACAGGCCATTCAACTAAGCCTGTTACTTCACCTAACAGTTCATCGTCAATTAAGGCAGTACCTTCTAAACTTTCAGCAGCCTTATTTATTTGTTCAAGTATTTGTTGTTGACGTTCTTCATAATCAGCAACAACGTAAGCGGCTTTGAGTTCACTTTCATAATCATCTGCATGCTTAATTGTAACTAAACCATGGTGGTGAAACCTGTGACCAGTCACTTGGTTGCTTGACGTAACGCCTAGCATTTCACCATTAATAATTTTTTCGCCATACAGCATAGTTAAAGTATGAACAGGTCTAATAAACTGCGTTTTTGTACTTCCCCAACGCATAGGTTTTGGAATAGGTAGTTTTGACAAAGCGGTTTTGACCATTGCAGGGATAAGCTCTTCAACTGATTTTCCAGATTGAGTTGCTCGGTGTAATAACCACTCCCCTTTATCAGTCTTTAATCTTTGTGCTTGTTCAACTTCTATGCCATTAGACCGAGCCCAGCCCATAGCAGCTCTACTTGCATTACCTTCATCATCAAAGGCAACGTTTATCGCTGGACCACGTTTTTCAATGATTTTATCCGCTTGTTTTTCGACTAACTGATTTACAACAACGGCCATTCTTCGAGGAGTAGCAAACCACTTTATTTCTTTGTATTCCAGACCCGCACTATCAAGCTGCGTTTGAATTTGATCAAATAATGTTACTGCAAGTTTCTTCAATGCTTTTGGCGGCAACTCTTCTGTGCCCAATTCTATTAGTAGAGTTTCAGTTTTCATTATTTTTCTTCACCATTGTTTTTGCAAAGTGGGAAACTTAGTTCCTCACGAACAGTATAATATGCTTGTGCACAAGCTTTTGACAACGCTCTAACTCGTAAAATATAACGTTGTCTTTCTGTTACAGAAATTGCATGACGAGCATCAAGTAAGTTAAAGGCATGTGAAGCTTTTATTACTTGTTCATAGGCAGGTAGTGGCAAATTGTGTTCAATTAGGTTTTGACTGTCTTTTTCACATTGATCAAATGTTTTAAACAATGCATCCACATCAGCATGTTCAAAGTTGTAAGTGGATTGCTCTACTTCATTTTGATGAAAAACATCACCATAAAGTACTTTACCCATAGGGCCATCGGCCCAAACGAGATCATAGATACTGTCAACATTTTGAATATACATTGCAAGGCGTTCTAAACCATAAGTAATTTCACCGGTTACTGGCTTACATTCTAAGCCACCAACTTGTTGGAAGTAGGTAAACTGACTGATTTCCATACCATTTAACCAAATTTCCCAACCTAAACCCCAAGCACCTAATGTTGGCGATTCCCAGTTATCTTCAACAAAGCGTATATCATGAACAAGTGGGTCTATACCTAGCTCTTTTAATGAATCAAGATAAAGCTGTTGAATATTGATTGGTGAAGGTTTAAGCATAACTTGAAATTGATAATAATGCTGTAAACGATTCGGGTTCTCTCCGTAGCGCCCATCTGTTGGTCGGCGACAAGGCTGAACAAAAGCACTGCTCATTGGTTCAGGGCCAATCGAACGTAAAAAGGTCATCGGATGAAATGTTCCCGCACCTACTTCTAAATCTAGTGGTTGTACAATGACGCAACCCTGGCGAGACCAGTAATCTTGCAACTGCAAGATAAGCCCCTGAAATGTATTAATATTAAACGTGCTCATGATTTTCTTGCTTTCTCTAATCTTAATGTAAGGTTAAACAGTTAAAAACACCTAACTATCTGATTTAATTCTTATTTATGCTACTTTTCTTAACAAAAATGCCCGATATGATGACCGGGCATTAAATACAGTTAATTTTACAATTAACTAAACATCTAAGTTAGCAACTCTTAAGGCATTTTCTTCAATGAACTTTCTACGCGGTTCAACATGGTCACCCATCAATGTAGTAAACAATTGATCCGCAGCAATTGCGTCCTCAATAGTAACTTGTAACATACGACGAGTTTCAGGATCCATGGTTGTTTCCCAAAGCTGTTCAGGATTCATTTCACCTAATCCTTTATAGCGTTGTATGTATTGGCCACGTTTAGACTCTGCCATTAACCAGTTGAGTGCTTCTTCAAAGTCTGCAACGGGTTTAACTTTGTCACCACGTTTGACAAATGCGCCCTCTTCCATAAGATCATTAATAGCCATGTTTAACTTATTAATATTGGCAAATTCTTTAGACTGAATAAATTCGTAACTGCAATCATAAACTCTATCAATACCATGCTTACGAACATTGAAACTAGGGTAATAAATATCCCGCTCACTATTGTGATGTACATCAACAGTATAAATTGAACCATTACCCTCTTGATTTTTTAACTGGCTAATCAAGCTTTCAGTCCAAGTCTCAACTTTATTCTTATCTGAAAAGTCATCTGCACTAATAGTATTGCTATAAATCATTTTTTCTAAAATATCTGCAGGTATTTGACGCGATATTTTAGCGATAATTTCATGTGTCTTCCTGAACTGATTTACAAGTTGCTCTAAGGCCACACCTGAAATTGCTGGAGCTTGTTCATTAACATGTATCTCAGCATTGTCTAATGCTAGTGTTGTTAGATATTCAGTTAAACCTTCATCATCCTTTATATAACGCTCTTGCTTGCCTTTTTTCACTTTATATAAAGGAGGCTGAGCTATAAAGATATGTCCTCTTTCCATTATTTCAGGCATTTGACGATAGAAAAAAGTCAGTAGTAATGTTCTGATATGGGAACCATCGACATCAGC
This sequence comes from Colwellia sp., assembly GCA_022969175.1. Taxonomy (GTDB): domain Bacteria; phylum Pseudomonadota; class Gammaproteobacteria; order Enterobacterales; family Alteromonadaceae; genus JALJPB01. The sequence continues at coordinate 22,013 of JALJPB010000036.1, forward strand.
ATCAGTCATTATAATAATGCTATGATAGCGTAATTTTTCTGGGTTATATTCCTCACGACCAATACCACAACCTAGCGCAGTAATTAAGGTTCCAACTTCTTGTGATGAAATCATTTTATCAAAACGAGCTTTTTCTACGTTAAGGATTTTACCTTTTAATGGTAATATCGCTTGGTTTTTTCGATTTCGTCCCTGCTTGGCTGATCCGCCAGCAGAGTCTCCTTCCACAATATATAGTTCAGAAAGTGCTGGATCTTTTTCTTGGCAATCAGCTAATTTACCCGGTAAGCCAGCGATATCTAATACACCTTTACGGCGAGTCATTTCACGCGCTTTACGTGCTGCTTCTCGAGCTCTAGAAGCATCTACTATTTTCATAATAATAGTACGGGCAATTGATGGGTTTTCTAATAGGTATTCACCTAATTTCTCGCCCATCGCTTGTTCTACAGCAGTTTTAACTTCAGATGAAACTAGTTTATCTTTTGTTTGTGAAGAAAACTTAGGATCAGGAACTTTTACCGATATTACAGCAGTTAAACCTTCACGGGCATCATCGCCTGTAGCACTTGTTTCAGTTCCGCCCTTACCTTTCTTATTAAGACCTTCTTTAGTCATATAAGAATTAAGAGTTCTGGTAAGTGCTGTTCTAAAACCACTTAAATGGGTACCACCATCTCGTTGAGGGATATTATTGGTAAAACAATGAATACTTTCTTGAAAGCCATCATTCCATTGCATTGCTACTTCAACAATAATACCGTCTTCTCTTTCTAAATCGAAATAAAATATCTCTGTATTAACTGGTGTTTTATTAGTATTGAGATAATCAACAAAAGCTTGGATACCACCATCGTAGCAGTAGTGTTCCTCTCGACCCTCACCTCGCTCATCAATTAAACGAATGGATACACCTGAGTTCAAAAATGATAATTCACGGATACGTTTAACTAATAAGTCATAGTGAAAAAGTACATTTGAAAATGTCTTGTGACTTGGCCAAAAGCGAACTTCTGTGCCAGTTTGATCACTATCACCTATTGCAGCTATTGGAGCTACAGCATCACCATGTTCATAAAACTGTTCAAATAGTTTACCTTGACGACGAATAGTTAATTGTAACTTCTCACTCAAAGCATTTACTACAGAAATACCTACACCGTGAAGACCACCAGAAACTTTATAACCTGAATCTTCACCGCCAAATTTACCACCAGCATGTAATACAGTTAAAATAACTTCAGCAGCAGAAATCCCTTCTTCAGGGTGAATATCAGTTGGAATACCACGACCATCATCTTTAACAGATACAGAGCCATCAAGATGAATTTTAACAACGATCTCAGTACAATGACCTGCTAATGCTTCATCAATTGAATTATCAAGTACTTCAAATACCATGTGGTGTAATCCACTGCCATCATCAGTATCACCAATATACATACCTGGTCTTTTACGAACGGCATCCAATCCTTTTAGTACTTTAATACTATCCGAACCATATTCATTTTCTACAGTCATAGCTTCAGCCTATTTGTTCATTGTTATTCGTTGCCAATATTAACTCTTGTCAACATCAGAAATTTCTAATATTCCACCATGTTTCACGTGAAACATCTTATAATTTTTCTTTGATGAAACCAAGGGTTCCAAGGCAAACCTGTCAATAGCGGTAATAATTACCTGACAATTAAGTTTATCAATAGCTTGTGATAATAAGGTCCGCGAATTAATATCTAATTCTGAACCTATATCGTCTATCAATAAAATTGGTTTTACTCGATTAACTCTTTCAATCAGTTTAGCTTGAGCAAAAGTTAACGCCAGTAAAAACAACTTTTGTTGCCCTCGTGACAACAATACATCTATAGATGTTCTATTTAATAAAAACCTCACATCAAACTTTTGAGCACCATGTGAACTAAATCCTTGCTGAATTTCTCGGTCTCTACTTTCTAAAAGCACTTCTTTTAATGATTTTTTTTGGTTCCAGCCCTGCAAGTATTGAACATTTATCTGTTCTGATAAACTAGGTAATAGCAGCTGAGTCCATTTTTTAAGTTCAGATGTTAGCTCAATTACGTACTCACTTCTACTTTGAGCAACAATTTCACAATGCTGACAAAAAATATCTGTCCAATAGTCTAACATTGATCGACCACTCACAGATCTTAAACAAGCATTTCTTTGTTTAAGCACTCTAGAGAAATCCCGCCATTGATGAGAAAAGTCATGTTTCACGTGAAACAATCCTAAATCAACAAATCTACGGCGCTCTTTGGGTCCACCAAAAAACAATTTAAAACTTTCAGGGGTAACAATTTGAACCGCGATATTTTTAGCTAAATCAGATAACCGTGATTGACGTTCGCTGTTAACTTTAATATCTGTCTGTCCAGTATCTACGTCCCTACTCAATCCTAATTGTTGTTGTTCAAAGTCTTTAATACTAACAACAAATTTAGACTCTTGGTGGTGAACGATACTATTTATCTTAGTAGTTCGAAAAGATTTACCATGACCTAAAAAAAATATTGCCTCTAATAAACTACTTTTTCCACTACCATTTTCACCTATGATAAAGTTGTTATCTGAATGAAAAATTATTTGTTTGCCATCAAGGTTTCTAAAATTTTGAGTTATTAACTTTAGAATACTCATGAAATATAACTATCGATAAATTTCTTTAGCACAAAACTAAAGTCTCATAGGCATAACAACATACAAAGCTTCACCACTATCAGAACCTTCAATAACAACACTGCTATTAGCATCTGCTAAAGTAAATTTCACCATAGGGTCTTTAATTGCACTTAATACATCAAGTACGTAACTTACGTTAAAGCCAATCTCTAACTCATCGTAAGGAAAATCAACTTCAAGCTCTTCTTCAGCTTGTTCCTGTTCAGGATTATTTGCTGTTATTTTTAACAATGAATTAGCAAAATTAAGTCTAACGCCTTTAAATTTTTCATTAGATAGAATAGATGCACGGGAAAGAACTTGGCGAAGTTGATCTTTATTCGTTTCCATTACTTTATCACCGTTACGTGGTAAAACTCGTCGGTAATCGGGAAAACGGCCGTCAACTAATTTACTAGTAAACGAAAATTCAGTATCAATAATACGAATATGGTTAGAGCCTAAAAACACTTGAATTTCTTCATCAATAGGATCTAATAATCGAATAATTTCTAATATCCCCTTACGAGGTACAATAACTTGTCTAGCGGGCAGTGATAAAGAATCGTTTGATATTTTACAAATAGCCAATCGATGGCCATCAGTAGCAACAGAGCGTATTTCATTGTTCTCTGTTTCTATAGACATACCATTAAGATAATACCTAACATCTTGATTTGCCATGGAAAAATGTGTACTTTCGATTAATCTAAGTAATTCAGATTTCAATAATTTAAATTCAACATCACCACGCCACTCTTCTATATTAGGAAAATCTGTCGCTGGCAATGTTGATAAAGAATATTTACTTCTACCAGTACTTAGTTTAATAACATCTGCTTCAGACTCGAAAGTTAACATAGAGTTTTCAGGTAAACTTTTACAAATATCGAGTAATTTTCTAGCGGGTACTGTAACTTTTCCATCTTCTGCTTGGTTATCTACCTCAGCATAAGCAACCATTTCTAGTTCTAAATCGGTAGCAGTTAATGTTAACGATTGTCCATTAACATCTAAAAGTATATTACTCAATATTGGTAATGTACTTTTACGCTCAACAGCGCCAGAAACCAATAATAATGGCTTCAGTAATAATTCCCTGTTTAATGAAAACTTCATTGAGTTACCCTATCTATTATTCTGATTAATTTATACTTATTATTATCAAGCTGTTAAGAAGAAAGTGTTCTTATTAAATTTGAGTAATCTTCTTTAATATCATGAGTTTCTTCACGTAATGTCTTAATTTTACGACAAGCATGTAAAACCGTTGTATGGTCTCGCCCACCAAAAGCATCGCCAATTTCAGGTAAACTATGATTAGTGAGCTCTTTAGATAATGCCATTGCAATTTGTCTAGGTCTAGCAACAGATCTATTTCTTCTTTTAGAAAGTAAATCTGCTATTTTAATCTTATAATATTCAGCAACTGTTTTTTGGATATTATCAATAGTGACTAACTTATCTTGCAGTGCTAAAAGATCCCTTAATGCTTCCCGAACAAAATCAATGGTAATAGAACGTCCAGTAAAGTTAGCATTTGCAATAACTCGATTTAACGCACCTTCTAATTCTCTAACATTTGATCGTAAACGTTTTGCAATAAAAAAGGCAACCTCGTCAGCCAAATTAATATGATTTTCCTGAGCTTTACGTTTTAAAATCGCTACACGGGTCTCTAATTCAGGCGGTTCAATGGCAATGGTGAGTCCCCAGCCAAAACGAGATTTTAATCTGTCTTCAACATCAACTTCTTTAGGGTATCTGTCACTGGTGAGAATTATTTGCTGATTACCTTCAAGTAACGCGTTGAAAGTGTGAAAAAATTCTTCTTGTGTTCGTTCTTTTCCAGCAAAAAATTGAATATCATCAATTAGCAAAGCGTCTACACTACGATAGTAATGCTTAAACTTTTCCATGGCATTATTCTGTAATGCTCGTACCATGTCTTGAACAAACCGCTCAGAATGCATATAAGCAATTTTGGCATTGGGGTTATTCAATAAAATGCCATTACCAACAGCGTGTAATAAATGTGTTTTACCTAGGCCAGTTCCACCATAGATGAATAAAGGGTTATAAGCTGTACCTGGATTATCGGCGACCTGTGAGGCAGCAGCTCTAGCTAATTGATTAGATTTACCTTCAACAAAATTATCAAAAGTATACTTTTCTCTAATATTTGTCTTTTTGGGCAGATTAGTTTCTAACTCTTGACCTTTATTAATATTAAAACTTGTGGTATTCGGCATTACAGGAGAAGACTTCTGTTGAATTACAGAATTGTTCACAGGTTTACTGCCAACATCAAATCTTAGCAGAGGAGGATTATCCTCATCATGCAAAGAAACCAATTCATTAATTCTATTAACGTATTTGTCTCTAACCCAATCCAGAACAAAGCGGTTAGGGGCATAAAGAGTCATGATATTATTATCAACAACACATTGTAGAGGTCTAATCCACATACTAAATTGTTGAGCAGGCAACTCTTCTTGTAGAACAGATAAGCAACGTTGCCAAAGTAAAAGATCCACCAAAACTCCCTGAAAATAGGCGATACCCTAAAAAATAATATTAAACAAAATTATATTAAGGTAAGCGAAATTGATATTTATATAATGCAGCTATTATCTATGTAGTTATCCACAAGTGCAATATTGACAACTCACTAATATGGATCTTTTTTACCTTATCGGGTTAAAAGACAGTGAAAATAAGGATTATATTTATTTTTAGACTTAAATAATCAAAAAATAACGTAACTATATTATTTTGATATAGCAGTAAAAAAACACCTATTTATAAACAGTCAATAAACTATAATGTTATAAAACTGTGGATATAAATAGATAACATAGTATACGATACAAATTAAATGTTTAATAACAGTAACTTGTAAAAACATTTAACTATAAACACTAGGTAAACTATCGAAAAACAAATGTGATCAGCAGGATCCTTTAAAGATCATTTGTAATTCACTTTAATATATTGATTGACGGAATGTATAACTCGCTATATAATTCGCCCTCTTTTTTAGACCCAGTGTGCTCTTTACGGCTGTTTTGCCAGGGCAACAACAACCGACGGATTAGCGTAATGAAAAGAACATTTCAACCTAGCGTATTAAAACGTAAGCGTAACCACGGATTCCGTGCTCGCATGGCAACTAAGAATGGCCGTGCAGTAATTGCACGTCGTCGTGCTAAAGGCCGCGTTCGTTTAAGTGCTTAATTTAAGTGCTTACTATGTTAATAAAAAAGTCTTTATTTAAAGGCTTTTTTTTTGCCTATTACTTTATGTAACGTAAAAAATTAAGTACCTCATATGATTTCTTACAAATTTGAGCGAGAGTCTCGTTTATTGACTCCTGGTCATTTTCAAGCTGTATTTTCTAAACCAATTCGTTTTGGCTCAAGTCATATTACTATATTAATATCACCAAATTTAGATGAAAATAATCGTTTAGGTCTAGCTATAGCCAAAAAACGGGTTAAATTAGCGGTTCAACGAAATAGAATAAAAAGACAAATTAGAGAAAGTTTTCGTTTAAATCAGCATAATTTGCCCCATATAGATATGGTAGTGATGGTTAAATCTGGTACCGATAAACTAGAGAATAGTGAAATTAATCGACAATTAGAAAAAATATGGCGCAAAGTCATTCAACGTTTCAACGGATAGCTATAACGCTAATTAATGCCTATAAACGTTGGCTTAGCCCGTTGTTAGGAAACAATTGTCGGTTTAACCCAACATGTTCTACTTATGCTATTGAAGCGATCAATCGCTTTGGTGTGATAAAAGGTTGTTGGCTAGCGGGCAAACGTATACTAAAATGCCATCCACTCAATGCAGGGGGAGAAGATCCCGTGCCTAAATCAAAAGAAGAGAAATAAACTTTATGGAATCCCAACGCAGTTTTCTATTTATTGCGCTAATGGTGGTTACTTATTTGCTATATACCCAATGGCAACTTGATAATGCACCGGTAGTTGAACAACCGACTTATAGTCAAACAATGGAAACAGGGTCTGATTCATCAGGTGACTTTATTCCCGAATCTTCAGATTCGACCAATCCAATAGCTAAAACAACAGTTTCTGCCGCTAACCTTATCAGTATTGAAACTGATGTATTGTCATTAAAGATAAATACTCAAGGTGGCGATATAGTTGAAGCTAAGTTGTTAGCTTATGAAACTGAGCAAGGCAATGATATTCCTTTTACCATAATGCAAAATGGTCAAAATAAATATATTGCTCAAAGTGGTTTAACGGGAGCTAATGGCTTAGACAGAATAATTAAAGGACGTCCTATATATTCTACTACAGCCTCAAGTTATCAAACCTCAGGTAACGAACCTTTAATTGTTGATTTAAATTATGTCGCAGAAGACGGTTTAGCTGTTACTAAACGCTTTACTTTCAATCCGTCAAGTTACAGTGTAAATGTTGATTATATAATTAAAAACAATACCGCTAACAATGTCTCTGTGCAGTTGTATGCTCAACTAAAACAATCTACTAATGTTGATACATCGTCCGGTTTAATTCCAACTTACCGTGGTGCTGCTTATTCAACCTCAGAAGATCGATATGAAAAGTATGACTTTGACGATATTCAAGATCAAACATTAAACATCTCAACTCCTGGTGGATGGGTGGCAATGTTAGAGCATTATTTTGTTTCTGCATGGGTTCCTAATGCAGCAGATAATAATCAAATTTATACTAGCTATACATCAAACCGCGATGCGGTTATTGGATTTAAAGCACCTGCAATAATTATTGAAGCTAATAGTGAAGCAACTGCTTCAACTATTTTTTATGTCGGTCCAAAAGATCAATATATCCTAGAAGATATTGCTCCTAACCTTGGTTTGACCATAGATTACGGCTTTTTGTTTATGATCAGTAAACCTCTTTTCTGGTTACTATTACAAATTCAGTCAGTTGTAAGTAACTGGGGTTTAGCAATTATCGTTATTACTTTAGTTGTTAAAGGTGGCATGTACCCACTAACTAAAGCCCAATATACATCAATGGCAAAAATGCGCGAATTACAACCGAAAATGACGGCCTTAAAAGAGCGTTTTGGTGATGATCGTCAAAAAATGTCTCAAGGTATGATGGAGCTTTACAAGAAAGAAAAAGTAAACCCTGCAGGTGGTTGTTTACCATTGTTAGTTCAAATGCCAATTTTCTTAGCGCTTTACTGGGTATTTTTAGAAAGTGTTGAATTAAGACATGCACCGTTTATTTTCTGGATACAAGATCTTTCATCAATGGACCCATACTTTGTTTTACCCGTATTAATGGGTATCAGCATGTTTGTTATGCAAAGAATGCAGCCAATGACAATTCAAGATCCAATGCAACAAAAGATCATGCAATATATGCCAGTAGTATTTTCTATATTTATGGCGTGGTTCCCATCAGGACTGGTACTTTATTGGTTTGTCAGTAACTTGATTTCAATTACCCAAATGAAAATCATCTTCAGTGGAATTGAAAAAGCTAAACAAAAAGCGAAATAGCTTTTAAAAAGAAAAATCAAATATAAGGCGGCCAACAGGTCGCCTTTTTTATATTCATCCTTGTAAGTATTGTCGTGCTGGTGACTGAATGGACTCAGGAAATAGAGTAAATTACCGAAACGGCTATGAGTGACTTTATCCACGACTACAATAATAATTGTTACTACTGCACTTCTTACTGTATTCACAAGTACCTAAATATCAATAAACAGCAATTAAACAAAAGTATTAAATTCCAATTCAACTTAGGGTATGTGCTCTACATCATCATCCTTGATGAGGTAAACTTGAGCTAATTACCTGATAAAATGCCATAGCCATATACAAACATCAGTATTAATTTATTAAGCAGCTTTGAACTCTAACGATAAAACCTTTTTAGCTATATAATATACAGGTCAAATTTTAGGAAGCTATTATGAACGAACAAGTATTACCAATATACTATCAAGAAACCATTGCTGCACAAGCTACCGCACCAGGTAGAGGTGGAGTTGGGATTATTAGAATTTCAGGTCCAGAAGCGGTAAATGCTGCCATGGCTCTTTTAGGTAAAATACCCGAAATAAGAAAAGCTGAATATTTGCCCTTCCTAGACAAAAATAATCAAGCATTAGATCAAGGCATAGCCCTATTTTTTAAAGCCCCAAATTCATTTACAGGTGAAGATGTGCTTGAACTGCAAGGTCATGGCGGCCCTGTTATTCTTGATATGATCCTTAAAGAAGTTTTAGCTATTGGTAAAATAAGAATGGCAAAACCAGGGGAGTTCAGTGAACAAGCCTTCTTGAACGACAAACTAGATTTAACTCAAGCAGAAGCCATCGCAGACTTAATAAACTCAAGCTCTGAACAAGCGGCTCGATGCGCCCTTCACTCTCTTCAAGGTGACTTCTCAAAACTTGTTCATCAAATGGTTGAAAGCATCATCCATTTAAGAATGTATGTTGAAGCAGCAATTGACTTTCCAGAAGAAGAAATTGACTTTCTAGCCGATAAAAAGATTGTTACCGATCTTAAAGCAATAATATCCACCGTGGAAAATGTACGTCAACAAGCACAGCAAGGCAGTATTATAAGAGAAGGTATGCGAGTGGTTATTGCAGGACGCCCTAATGCCGGTAAATCGAGCTTATTAAACGCGTTAAGTGGTAGAGAAACCGCTATAGTCACTGATATTGCTGGTACAACTAGAGACGTGCTAACAGAACAAATACATATTGATGGTATGCCGCTACATATTATCGATACAGCAGGACTTAGAGAGAGTACAGACAAAGTAGAACAAATTGGTATAGAGCGGGCTTGGCAAGAAATAAGTAAAGCCGATAGAGTTTTATTGATGGTTGATGCCACTGATCACAACTCGGTTGAAAACGACGAGCTTACCATTAAAAAAGATTGGCCAGAATTTTTCGATAAATTACCAGACAACATTGGTTTAACTATCATTAGAAATAAAGCGGATATCAGTCAAAGTAAAATAGGCTACACCGAGGTCAATGACTCAACAACTGAAAGCATTCACAGCGTAGTAACTTTATCAGCAAAAACTGGCGAGGGTATAGATAGCCTAAAAGAACATTTAAAAACCATTATGGGCTATCAAGGTAGTACCGAAGGGGGTTTTATGGCAAGACGACGTCATTTAGTTGCTTTAGAAAATACTCATCAACATTTAATAACAGGCCTAGACCAACTTGAGTCTTATGTTGCCGGTGAAATATTAGCTGAAGAATTACGTATTTGTCAGCAAGAGCTAGATCAAATCACTGGAGAATTTACCAGTGATGATCTTCTAGGTAAGATTTTTTCATCATTCTGTATTGGAAAATAATTAACTGAGCTGATTATATATCTTTCATATTAAGCAAAACTAAATCAATTGCGCTTTAAAATTATCTTTATAGCGTCTTGATAAATTGAGTACTTTGCCATTAATCAACTTAACTTCACTATCGCCACTACTTAATGGGGTAATTGACTCGATACAATCTAAATTTATTGCATGAGATCTGTGTATTCGGCAAAAGCCTTTATCGGCAATTTGCTCTGATAGATGAGATATAGTTGCTCGCATAGGGTATATACGACCTTTAATATGTAAATTTACATAATTGCCTGCCGACTCAAGCCACTCTACATCTTCAATTTTAATGATAAACTCTTTACCGAGTTTCTTTACCAATAAACGATCAAAGCTCTTATTGATATTTTCATCTTCCCCTTGAGCAACTGGATTAGCTTCGCCTTGTAATCGACTGATAATAAATGCATAGGCCTTAATGAAGATAATAAAGAAAATAAAACTCCAAACATCTTTTCTATATTCATAAAATAATTCAAACCATAAATCACCAAATTCATATTCTACAGACATAACAAAATAAACAAGCTCTTTTATCGCTACCATAATACCGACATGAAATAGTGAAAAAATAAGTGATGCAATAAAATAATAAAATATATAAAGTTTGATCGATAACCAATTAAAAGGAAGTGTTTTTAATAACATTACCATTAAAGGGAATAACAGCAAGGTGCTAATAGCACTGGCGTACTCCCAAACAAATGGTTCCCATAATTGAAATGACAATTGATTACCATCACGTTGCCCTTCCATAATCACAGAAGTAGCCAGTAAAGTACTATGAATAAAAAAAAAGCAGAGCAATATCGCTATTTCATAACGAAGTTTGTACTGTTGAAAATGGGCTAATTTAGTCATTATATTATTAGATTCAAAATTTCTTCTACTTTCATCTCACTATACCACCGCTTATCCCTGTTCATTGTTTTTACGACCTTTTTAACGATATTAATTTTTAAATTTCAATGATAATAGCACTATAATTATTTATCAGGATCTACAATATATGAAAATAAATAAAGAAAATAATCTTAACTGGGTCACCAATTTATTTATACCGAACCTAATGGATATGCCATCAAGAAGATACGATCTTGATTGGCTTAGAATTATTGTTTTTGTCTTATTGATTCTATATCACACGGGCATGTTTTATGTGGAAAACTGGGGCTGGCATGTAAAAAGTACTTATCAATCGCAATTTTTAGAAAACATAATGTTAAGTACTGGCCCATGGAGAATGGCGGTATTATGGCTGATTTCTGGTATTGCCATCAAATTTCTTATGGCGAAAGTATCGGTATGGCGTTTTATTTCCATGCGGTCAATACGGCTGTTACTGCCGTTATTATTTGGAATTTTAATAGTTGTTCCACCGCAGTTGTATATTGAAATGACCTTTAACGGTGATCTCAAACTAAGTTATTGGCAATTCATGGGAGAGTTCTTTAGTAGTAATAGTGATATTTTCACAAAATACCAAGCGGGTATTTGGCCTCATATCGACGTTAATCACCTATGGTTTATTCGATCTTTATGGCAATTTTCATTAGCTCTAATATGTTTATTGCCGATATTAAATTCAAAGTACTTAACTAACATGACTAACCGCTTATTAAATAAAAATGTCCTTCTAATACTCTTACTCTTAGTACTTCCTATTTTTATCATTGAGCTAAACTGGGATGAAGATAACGTACGGTACCCATTAGGATTTACGTTTATGCTTTATGGCTACTTAATCGGTTGGAATAAAACTTTTTGGGAGAAGCTATCAACCAATTTTAAACCATTGTGCATAATTTCAGTACTGAGCTATTTCACTACGGTATTTTTTTATAATCATCTATGGCTCGACTTAATCAAAGGCGCAGAGGTCGAAAATGAATTACTGCTGCTATTAGCTATGTTCAATTATAGTTTACTGAGAATAGTAGGACTGTTAACTGTTCTTGCTTTTGCAGTTAAATATCTCAATTTAAAAACTAAAAAATTGGCCTACTTTAACGAGGCTGTATACCCTTTCTATATTTTGCATCAAACCATAATTGTGGTGGTTGGCTACAATCTTTCAATGCTATCTTTAGGTCCGGTAATAGAACCCATTTTATTAATCATAATCACTATTACCTGTTGTTTTATCGGATTTGAAATAATTAGACGAATAGAAATTTTAAGACCTTGTTTCGGATTAAAGATGAATAACAACTATAGTGTCGCAGCAAAACGGCTAGCATATTTGTTAACAACGATATTAATAGTGCCAATTGGTTGGCGGGTATTAATCTAACAAACTTATAGGTGTTGCTGAATTTTTAAGTTCAACTACACCTATATAAAAGACAAAAAATGTCAAACGTTTTCACTTAAAGCGCAGTTAGTAATACAATCTACCTACACCCTTTTTAATATAAATAATCATTAAATGAGCTCATTTCAAATAATAGTAGGTAGCATGTTAGGTGGCACAGAATATGTTGCTGAAGCATGTGAAGAAACTTTACAAGCGCTTGGCCATCAAACTAACCTGCATTTGCAACCTGATTTAGGTCAAATATCAAGCAATAATCAAACATGGTTAATTTGTACTTCAACTCATGGTGCTGGAGACTTTCCTGACAATATTCAAAAATTCATTAGCGATCTTAGATCTAACGATCAAGATCTATCCTCAGTTAAAACTTTAGTCTTAGGGATTGGAGATAGAAGTTACGATACCTTCTGCCTTGCAGCAATAGAAACAGAAACATTATTAAAATCAAAAGGATGTAACCAAATATCAGCTACAAAAACATTAGATATGAGCCAGGATATAGATCCTGAAGAACTAGCAAAGCAGTGGATAAGTGATCTACAGGATCTTTTATAACAAGCTTACCCATAAGTTATACACAAAAAGCACTATAAAATAAAACTATTGTGGATAACTATAAGGATAACAGGTTAATTTCTTATTATTATTCAGTGTATAACAAATTGCCTTTTACCCATTGTGGATAACTAGCTCTTTTGATCAGAGGTTAAATACCGTTTGATCAAAGTTTGATCACAAGTTAAAGGATCATCTAAATTAATGTTAACAAAGGTAAAAAAGCACTTATCCACAGAAAAGTCGTTTACTAATAGTAAGTAATAATAAGATCTATATAAAGATCTCTTTTTTAAATTAAAGATCAAGCCAAGATCTTTTTAGTCAATTGATCGTATCTCTTGAGACAAAAAAAAGTTAAAATACGTGCCTTATTTTTAGAAGTGTAGTCAGGATATAAAATTTATGTGGTATCAAGAGTCTTATGACGTAATCGTAGTTGGTGGTGGTCATGCAGGAACAGAAGCATGTCTAGCAGCGGCTCGAATGGGTTGTAAAACCTTACTGCTAACGCACAATATTGATACCTTAGGACAAATGTCGTGTAATCCTGCCATTGGCGGTATTGGTAAAGGTCATTTAGTAAAAGAGATCGATGCTCTCGGTGGCTTAATGGCAACAGCAACTGATCATAGTGCTATTCAATTTAGGACCTTAAATTCCAGTAAAGGCCCTGCCGTTCGTGCAACACGTGCTCAAGCTGATCGAGCTTTGTATAGATCCTATGTTAGACACTTTCTAGAAAACCAAGAAAATTTAACAATATTTCAACAACCTTGCGATGATCTGATCTTAGAAAACGATCTTGTTGTTGGTATTTCAACTCAAATGGGTCTTAAATTTAAAGGTACAACGGTTGTTTTAACTGTGGGAACTTTCCTAGCTGGGCAAATACATATAGGTTTAAATAATTATCAAGGTGGTAGAGCGGGGGATCCGGCAAGTAATAACTTAGCCGCTAAAATGCGTGATATGCCGTTTAGAATGGATCGTTTAAAAACAGGAACCCCGCCTAGATTAGACGCAAGAACACTTGATTTTTCAGTGATGGAAGAACAGCCGGGTGATACACCAAGACCTGTATTTTCATTTATGGGATCAACAAAAGATCACCCTGAACAAATTTCATGTTATATCACTCATACCAATGAACAAACTCACCAACATATTAGAGATGGTTTAGATCGTTCGCCAATGTATACCGGTGTTATTGAAGGTGTAGGTCCTCGTTACTGCCCTTCTATTGAAGATAAAATAACGCGCTTTGCTGATAAAAACTCTCATCAAATATTTGTCGAGCCTGAAGGCTTAACCACTAACGAAGTTTATCCAAATGGTATTTCGACAAGTCTACCCTTTGATGTGCAAATGAATTTAGTGAGATCGATCAAAGGTTTTGAAAATGCGGTAATAACTCGTCCAGGTTATGCCATTGAATACGATTATTTCGATCCACGTGATTTAAAACAAACACTTGAAAGTAAGTTTGTCACTAATTTATATTTTGCTGGTCAAATTAACGGTACCACAGGTTATGAAGAAGCTGGCGCTCAAGGTTTAATGGCTGCAACTAATGCTGCCAGTAGAGTAAAAGGCTTAGGTGACTTTTTATTAGGACGTGATCAAGCCTACATGGGCGTTCTTATTGATGATTTAGCTACACTTGGCACTAAAGAACCCTACCGAATGTTTACTTCACGAGCTGAATATCGTTTATTGCTTCGTGAAGACAATGCAGATATAAGATTAACTGAGCAAGGTCGAAAATTTGGTTTAGTCGGCGATGATCGTTGGCAGAGATTTAATGAAAAAATGGAAAATGTTGAGCTAGAGCGTCAACGTTTGAGATCTACTTGGATACAAAAGGATCATCAACAGATCGATAAACTCAATGCATTATTAAAAAATCCGGTTAGTCGTGAAAACTCGTTAGAAGATTTATTACGTCGCCCTGAAGTTAAATATGATGATTTAATGGCGATTGAAGGTTTTGGTCCAGCACTGAATGACAAAGAAGCTTCTCAGCAAATAGAGATACAAACTAAGTACGCTGGTTACATTGATCGTCAGCTTGATGAAATAGCAAAGAAGAAACGTCACGAAAATACATTGATTCCAATAGATTTTAACTTTCAACAAATTTCAGGGTTATCAAATGAAGTGGTAGCCAAACTCTCTGACTCTCGTCCTGAAACCCTAGGTAAAGCATCTCGAATATCAGGTATAACTCCAGCGGCAATTTCATTATTACTGGTTTATCTTAAAAAACATGGCTTGTTGAGCAAAAATGGACGAAAATCGGCTTAATATTTTTAAAGTACCCATATTCGCTGGTATTTATCGGATATGCTATTTTTAATAACTTGATTTACGCTAAATATATTAGCAGTACAACATAAGATTTAGATAAAAAATGACCTTAACTGAAAAATTACAATCATTAATTAATAAAACCGATCTAGAAGTTAATGAACAACAAATTGCATTATTGATTCAATATGTAGAATTACTGATAAAATGGAATAAAGCTTATAATTTAACGGCTGTTCGTGATCCTGATGAAATGCTGATTAAACATATTTTAGACAGCTTAATGGTTGGAAAATACTTAACAGGAAGTCGCTTTATTGATGTTGGCACCGGTCCTGGATTACCAGGAATTCCACTTTCTATCTTGTATCCTGAAAAAAACTTTGTATTATTAGACAGCTTAGGTAAAAGAATTACTTTTTTAAGACAAGTTGTTTTCCAATTAAAGCTTAAAAATGTGACCCCAGTTTTATCTCGAGTTGAAAAATATCAGCCTGAAGAGCCGTTTGATGGAGTGTTAAGTCGTGCATTTTCTTCACTTAACGATATGGTAACTTGGTGTCATCATCTAGTTGCTGCTAAGCAAGGAAAATTTCTTGCCCTTAAAGGCCAGTTTCCAACGGACGAAATTAATAAATTACCTGAAAATATTAAATTAGTAGAAAGTTATAAAATTGTTGTTCCGCAACTAGAAGGTGAACGACATCTTATTGAGTTACAAAAACTGAATTAAAAAAGCAGCAAATAATAAAGACCAAGTGATATAAATATAATACTAATAAAAATTTAGAGGCTTATGTGGGAAAAATAATAGCAGTTGCTAATCAAAAAGGTGGAGTAGGAAAAACAACCACCGCAGTCAACTTAGCCGCATCTCTTGCTGCCACTAAACGAAAAGTATTACTCATTGATTTAGATCCTCAGGGAAATGCCACTATGGGCAGTGGTGTTGATAAGTATGAAATTGAAAATACTTGTTATGAATTACTGGTTGAAGAAAAACCTTTTGAAGAAGTCGTCGTAAAAGAAACTACGGGTCATTATCATCTAATTGCTGGTAATGCTGATGTTACCGCAGCTGAAATAAAGCTAATGGAAGTATATTCCCGTGAACATAGACTGAAAAATGCTTTAGCGCCTGTTGTAAATAATTATGATTTTATTATTATTGACTGCCCTCCCTCACTGAATATGATGACAGTGAATGCCATGACAGCGGCAGACTCAGTATTAGTCCCCATGCAGTGCGAATATTATGCACTTGAAGGTTTAACGGCATTAATGGATACCGTATCTAAGTTAGTATCGGTTGTTAACGGAAATTTACATATTGAAGGTATATTACGAACCATGTACGATCCTCGAAATCGTTTGGCTAATGATGTTTCTGAACAATTAAAACGTCACTTTGGTGATAAAGTTTACCGTACCGTTATCCCACGAAATGTTCGATTAGCCGAAGCGCCAAGTTTTGGTACTCCTGTAATGTATTATGATAAATCATCTACTGGCGCTAAAGCTTATTTAGCATTAGCGGGTGAGTTACTAAGAAAACAAGAACAAAATAAAAAGTAGAATTTACTTTTACTCAATTAAAAAACGCAAGGAATATTATGAGTCCAGCTAAACGAAGAGGTTTAGGCCGTGGTTTAGACGCATTATTAACAACTGCACCTAAAGCTCCAGCTGATGACAACGCGTTAACAACTGAGCACCCCAAAAGTGAATTACAAAAAATTCCTGTTGAACAATTACAACCAGGAAAATATCAACCTCGCAAAGATATGTCTGCTGAAGCTTTAGACGATTTAGCTAACTCTATTCGTTCTCAAGGGATTATTCAGCCGATTGTTGTTAGAACTATTGATAAAAATAGTTATGAAATTATTGCTGGTGAGCGACGATGGCGAGCGGCTCAAATAGCAGGCATCGATACCATTCCTTGTTTAATTAAAGAAGTTCCCGATGAAACAGCGGTAGCTATTGCTTTAATTGAAAATATTCAACGAGAAGATCTAAATGCTATGGAAGAAGCCATTGCGTTAAATCGTCTGCTAACTGAGTTTGAGTTAACCCATCAAGAAGTGGCAGAAGCGGTAGGTAAATCTCGTACAGCAGTAAGTAATTTACTTCGTTTAAATAACTTAAATGATGATGTGAAAATTCTTTTAGAGCATGGTGATATTGAAATGGGTCATGCCCGTGCTTTATTAGCATTAGAAAACGATTTACAAACAACTACAGCTCGTATTGTTGCTGCAAAAGAGTTAACGGTAAGAGAAACAGAAAAACTGGTTAAAAAAGCGTTAGAGCCAGTGATTGAAAAAGAAGAAACAGTACAAGACCCTGATACTATATCTTTAGAGCAAACGCTATCCGAAAAGTTCGGCGCTCAAGTGGCCATTAGCCATAATAAAAAAGGTAAAGGTAAGTTAGTTATTTCTTACAGTAGCCTTGATGAGCTTGACGGGATAATTGGTAAATTTAACTAATCAACCACTATTAATAGACATAATTTTTAATATACCTCCTCTCAAAAAGTAATCGCACGATAATAGGGCTAGCAACGCCCTATTTTGTTGCAATTAACCGATAATTAAGTATACTTGCGCAGACTTTTTTTGAATTAAAGTTTTTACTTTAGATTTGAAGAAGTTTTTTTATTTTAGAAGTACGGAATATACGATAATTTTCGTTGGAGCGCATAGTGAGCTTAACTAAAACTAACCCACTAGTAAAACCCGGACGAAAATTTGCCTATCAACAAATAGGTATCTCGGTCATCATCGTTTTATTTTGTACTTTAATCGCATATGTTTTTTGGGGATTGGCTCATGCACAATCAGTATTGGCTGGTGGTGTTATTGCAATAATTCCTAATTGTGTATTTGCCTATAAAGCATTTAAGTATGCTGGAGCACAGTCGTCTAAATTAGTGGTTAATTCCTTTTTTAGCGGCGTAAAATTAAAAATGTTAATAATGGCAATTCTTTTAGTCTTTGCTTTTAAATTATTGGTGATATTACCAATTGCATTTTTTGGAACTTTTTCTTTAGTAATGGCGTTGCCGTTATTTACACCATTTTTTTTGAAACATTAATTTTTTAAACTTTAATCATTGGGAACATAATATGTCTGACGCTGCTGCTAACGCAACACTAACCAGCCAAGAGTATATTAAACATCATTTAACCAATTTAACTGCTAATAGTCAGGGGCTTTGTTCCTATGACGCAGGTGCTACTAATCCATGTGGATTTTGGACCTTGAATTTAGATACGTTGGGTTGGTCGGTGTTTTTAGGCTTGGTATTTCTTACAGTTTTTCGTTATGTTGCTAAAAGAGCGACAACGGGTGTACCAGGGAAATTGCAATGTGCAGTTGAAATGGTTGTAGAGTTTGTTAACGATAGTGTAAAAGGGACTTTTCATGGAAAAAGTGACTTAATTGCACCATTAGCATTAACGGTATTTGTCTGGATTTTGTTAATGAATATGATGGATTGGGTGCCCGTTGATATTTTACCCTTTATGATCAGTTTAGTTTCAGGTGTGGATATGAATCATATTTATATGAAACCTGTACCAACAACAGATCCTACCTTAACTTTTGCTTTAGCGGGTGGCGTATTTTTCTTAATTATTTATTATTCAATTAAAGTCAAAGGCTTTGGTGGCTTTATGAAAGAGCTTTATAGTCAACCATTTGGACATTGGTCTTTATATCCTATTAACTTTGTTCTTGAAGTGGTTACTTTATTAGCTCGTCCTTTAGCATTATCTTTACGTTTATTTGGTAATTTATATGCTGGTGAATTAATATTTTTATTAATCGCAACGCTTGGTTTATATCAATTGCCAGTACACTTTTTATGGGCAGCGTTTCACTTGTTGGTTATCCCATTACAAGCATTTATTTTTATGATGTTAACTATTGTATACCTTAGTTTAGCTCACGAAGATCACTAACTTTTCGGGAAGAAGTTAGAACGGCATTAGCCGGCCCGAAGGGTTTAGGGCAGGAAGCCCGGAATACTAATTAATTTATAAACTTTTTAATTTAACTTTAAATATTGGAGAAAAAAAATGGAAGATGCAGGTTTAATGTATATTGCTGCGGCACTACTTATTGGTTTAGGTGCACTTGGTACTGCGATCGGTTTTGGTTTATTAGGTGGTAAGTTTTTAGAATCTGCTGCTCGTCAACCTGAATTAGCACCACAACTACAAGTTAAAATGTTCATCGTAGCTGGTCTTATTGATGCTATCGCGATGATCGGTGTAGCTATGGGTCTATACATATTATTCGCTAAAATTGGTTAATTTTTAACTTAATTTAACTATACGAATTATATAGGAGGTACACAAATGAATATTAATGCCACAATAATTGGTGAATTAATCGCATTTGTAGTATTTGTAATTTTCTGCATGAAGTATGTATGGCCACCATTAATAGGTGCCATCGAAGCTCGTCAAGCTACTATAGCTGACGGACTTGCAGCTTCAGACCGTGCTGCTAAAGATCTTGAGCTTGCTCAATTGAAAGCAACAGCACAGCTTAAAGAAGCGAAAGCGCAAGCAGCTAGCATTGTTGAAGCTGCTAAAAAACGTGAAACGCAAATAGTTCAAGAAGCGGCAGGTAAAGCTGAAGCTGAAAAAACTAAAATCTTAGCTGCTGGTCATGCTGAAATTGAAACTGAACGTAACCAAGCTCGCGAAGAACTTAGACAACAAGTCGCTGTTCTTGCTGTAGCTGGTGCCGAGAAAATTCTTGAGCGTTCAATTGATGCCGCTGCACATAGCGACATTTTAGATAAACTTGTAGCTGAACTTTAAGAGGGGAATGAGCTATGTCTGAATTGACAACCGTCGCTCGTCCCTACGCTAAAGCAGCGTTCGACTTTGCTGTTGAAGCTAATGCGATTGATAACTGGTTAGAAATGCTAGTATTTGCCGCAGAAGTTTCAAAAGATGACACCATTAAGGGATTCCTTACCGGTGCATCAACTGAACAAGCACAAGAGATTTTTTTAAAAGTCTGTGATGTTCAACTTAACAGTGAAGGCCAAAATTTTATTAAAATTTTGGCTGAAAACGGACGATTATCAGTGCTACCACAAGTTGTTATTCAATTTAGCGAATTAAAAGCTGAATATGAAAAAACAGTTATGGTAGATGTTACTTCTGCAGTTGAATTAACTGCGGATAAATTAACATCAATAAGCACTGCGCTTGAAAAGCGTTTGGATCGTAAAGTAAAGCTCAATTGTATTGTTGATGCAAGCATTGTGTCTGGCCTTGTTATTAAAGCAGGCGACATGGTAATCGATGGTTCATTTAGAAATAAATTGAATCGTTTAGCAACAACAATGCAATCATAGCATTTAAGAGATAAGGGAACAGAGCATGCAACTGAATTCCACTGAAATCGCTGAACTGATCAAAAAACGTATTGAACAGTTCAACGTCGTCAGCGAAGCTCGCAATGAAGGTACTATCGTTTCTGTAACAGATGGTATCATTCGCATCCATGGTCTTGCTGATGTAATGCAAGGCGAGATGATTGAGCTTCCTGGTAGCCGTTTTGCTATCGCGTTAAACCTTGACCGTGATTCGGTCGGTGCGGTAGTTATGGGCCCATATGCTGATTTAGCAGAAGGCGACAAAGTTAAAGGTACTGGCCGTATATTGGAAGTACCTGTAGGACGTGGTTTATTAGGCCGCGTTGTTAACACTCTTGGTGAGCCAATTGACG
>JALJPB010000037.1 GCA_022969175.1 Colwellia sp.
TAATTCTTGAGCCAACTTAAATGTTTTTTGATGCATTTCAATGATGGCATCAACTTTCAAATTTTGAGAGCCGGCAAAAATATGGAAACCGCGAAAGTTAATTTTATCAAACGGCAGGCTTTTGATTAATTCTGGCAGTAATTCTTCGTCAATGCCAAAAGGTTTTGCTCCACCAGACATTTTCATGCCTGACGCTTTTAGCTCAAAGGCCGGATTAATTCTGATGGCAATGTTAGGTTTTATATTAAGTTCTTTACCTAATATTAAAGCTCGTTGTATCTCAGTTGCTGATTCAACATGCAAGGTTATACCGGCAATAATAGCGGATTGAATATCATCGATAGATTTTCCTGGGCCGGCAAAACTAATATCGTTTGACGGCATGCCAGATTGCATCGCCAATAACATTTCTTTTTTTGAAGCAACGTCAAACCCACTGACATATGAGCTCATAAAATGTACTAGGCTAGGCAAGGGATTGGCTTTAATGGCGTAGTGTAGCTGAATTTTATCTGGTAATGATGCTTTAAGTTGCTGGATTTTTTTAATAACCAAATTTTTATCGTACGCATAAAAAGGGGTTCTACCCACAAGCTTCTCAATGTTCGAAAGTTTTATACCGCCAACAAGTAATTCGTTGTTTTGAACAGTAAATTGAGACGTATCTGCGTGTATTGGAGCCGTTTTACTTTTGGTCGCGTTCATTATTGTCACTTTAATTGTTTTTTGGTTATTTGAAGGTGCATTTTAAATTATATCTGAACTATATGTCGCCGCTAAAATAGCTTTTATAAGTTAGCTGTAATTGGTTTCGATCAATTTTACCATTAGCGTTATGTGGTAAATCCGCCAAGAGGATTATCTTTTTTGGCACCATGTAATTAGCCAGTTCTTTTTGGCAGTGCTTTAAAATTGATTTCTCAATAGCAATAGAGTCATTAAGCTTTGTGCAGCTAATGACGGCAATGATTGCATGGCCTAATTCGCTATGAGGCACACCTAGTGTCGCTGCTTCAGTAATTAATTCGTGTTGATACAGTACTTCTTCAATTTCCATAGGACTTATACGGTAGCCAGAAGTTTTCATCATTTCATCTTGGCGAGCAACAAAATATAAGAAACCATCATCATCTTTTTTTACTGAATCACCCGAAAATACCGCGATTTCATTTAGCATAATACCTGAAGGAACTTGAGGTGCTGGTTTAAATCTTTCTGCAGTTTTTTCTGCTGCATTCCAATAACCTAAACTAACTAAAGGGCCCTTGTGGACAAGTTCACCAGCTTCATGTGGCTCACATTCACTGCCGTCGGGTCTTAACACTAATATTTCAGCATTAGGAATTGCTTTACCCATTGAACCTATGCGTTTATCTATTTCTTTAGGCGCTAGGAAAGTAGAACGAAAGGCCTCTGTTAGTCCGTACATAAGGTAGGGAAGGGCGTTGGGCATTAATATCCGTAATTGTTTTAAGTTTGTCGTTGATAGTGCGCCACCGGAGTTGGTGAAGTATCTAATTGATGCTCCGGTATTATTTTGCCAATTTATTTTACAGAGTTGTGACCATAAAGGGGGCACTGCAGCTAAACCGGTGATTTGATGTTTTTCAATAGCTTTAAGTACATCGGTAGGCAATAAATAATCTAATAAAACACAGCTTGCACCGACTAAAAAACTGGTGGTTAGTTGACTTAAGCCATAATCAAAACTCAGCGGAAGAACAGCTAATATTTTATCTTCAGCGCTATTATTTAAATACTGAGCGACGGATTTGGCACCAAGTACAATGTTACTATGGGAGAGCACTACACCTTTTGGCTTGCCAGTACTGCCCGAAGTATAAAGAATGGCTGCCATATCATTGGCTGTATTGCTTGTTTCAATCTCTTTTCTAGGTACCTCTATAAAAGTAGCCCATGATATGACTTTTATACCCTCAATAGCTTCATTGATATCACCGTCAGTAAGTATAATATGAGTTAAGCTAGGTAACTGGGATAATATTGGCAGTAATGCTTTATACCGACCTTTATTGGTTATTAATAGCTTGATTTCACAATCATTAATAATATGGTTTACTTGAGCGGCTTTAAGAACTGGGTTAATAGGAACAAATACCGAATCAGTTAAACTGCTGGCAAACATACAAACTACATTTTCAATAGTTTTATGTAAATAAATGCCGATGCGATCATGTCGAAAAATAGCTAGACTTTGGTAGCCGTTAGCAATGCAATGGATATATTCGTCTAATTCCTCATAACTTAATTGTAAATCTTTTAGAATTAATGCAGGTGCTTTAGGTGTTTTTATTGCACTTTGGCTGATGAGTTGATGTACATAGGTAGCCATTTATCGTCCTGAAAATTAGTGTATGTCTGTTACAATCTTTTAAATTAGGTCAAAATTTTCCGAGTCAGTGACCTTGAAAACTAGCGTACTATTATTCAATTAAAAGATAAAGTTGGCAAGAAAAGGATGATAATAACTAGTGAATTAATGTTTTTGTTTTTCTTACGCGGAGGTTTGGGTTTTTATCGGAATAATTTCCATCGCTGTATTATAACCAATTTCATATAATTTCTGCTTTTGCTCGCTGCTCATGGTGAAATCTACCGCAGAGCACTCACCAGTATTAATGATAATAGTATTATGCCAAAAAGCTTCGTTAATGTACTCTCGTGAGATCGTTGTCATAAAAGTTCTGATTAGTAAGGTTACGTAATTAAATATCGGAAATAAGCCTTTTACACTTAACTCATCGTATTCATGCTCTCCTCTTAGTCGGAAGCATAAAATAGGAGTCCCTTTGTGGTCCCAATCTTGGTGAAGTGCTTCTTCGGCTAAAATACTGCCATCAACCATTATCCGCTTGCCAAACGTTTTAAAGCTAAAGACCAGTGGAATTGACATGGAATATCGTACTGCTCGTGAGACTTTCATTGTTGGGGTATGCTCACGATCAAATATTACCGGCTGTCCTTTTGTTACATCAGTGGCAACGATATGAAGATTTTTTTCTAATTGTTCAAATGTTTTACCATCGAGGTGTTTATCTACCCAACGTTCAAAAATATCTCCAGAGCTTAATCCTCCATGGCGAATTAACTTAAGTAGGGAAAATTCTCTAAATTGATTATAGTTAGTATGTAAAGCGATTTTTCTTATTTCATTATGAGTTAGCCCTGAGGCAAATAAACTGGCAATTATGCTGCCACCTGATACGCCAACAAGATCGTCAAAAATTATACCGAGTTTATCTAGAGCTTTGAGGACGCCTAAGTGTGCGGGCAGCCTTGTACCGCCACCAGCAAAAATAGGAATTATCTTTGTTGCCATTTATCCTCCTGTTTTTCAATACAATGTCTTTAAAACAAAGCAGTTGTAAGAAGTATGGACAATAAAAGTTAAAATTGCGAAATAGATATTTAGTTTAATTAAGGTACACTTGTATTTGAATCATTTGAGATACAGAATTTGATCACCAAACTATGGTTACTGCCATGGTATAGATTGAAATAAGCGGTTAATTTGTGGTCATACCAACGGTTAATGCCAAGGTAAAAAAATAACAATAGAGCGAAAGGATATGATGAACTTGTTGAAAGGAATATTACTTATTGTATTAACTATGAGTATTAATGATGTTAATGCAGAATTAGCTGATACAGTTGAAAAAATTAAAACCTCAGTTGTTGGTATTGGGGTACATACACCAACAAGCAGACCACAAAACACTTTAAGAGGTACAGGTTTTGTTATCGCAGATGGTTTACATATCGTAACTAATAACCACGTATTACCCAAACACCTAGACACAGAATTATTAGAAAAAATGGCCGTATTTGTTGGCAGTGGTAAAGCAGCAAAAGTTAGAAAAGCAACGATAGTCGCTAGGGATGATTACCATGATTTGGCCATTTTGAAATTAGTTGGAGCACCGTTACCAGCGTTCAAACTTGCCAATAACCAGTATCAAAGAGAGGGCAGTTATATTGCTTTTACTGGCTTTCCCATTGGCGCCATTTTAGGGTTATACCCGGTAACTCATCGAGGTATTATCTCTAGTGTCACTCCGGTAATAATTCCTGTTGCAGATTCAACTCAAATAACACCAAAAATGTTAAAGAGAATGCGCGACCCTTATATGGTTTATCAGTTAGATGCTACAGCATACCCAGGTAATAGTGGTAGCGCCATGTATGACTCAAAAACGGGGGAAGTTTTAGGGATAATCAATAAAGTTTTTGTTCAAGAAAGTAAAGAAGCCGTCATTAGTAAACCTAGTGGTATAACCTATGCGATACCTGTGAAACATTTACATGCATTGATGGAAAAAAACAATATAAAATAAATTCTTTTCCTTCTCATATTTTATTCACTGGCATTTTGAGCAACTGTGCTTAAGTTTTTCTTAATATAAAGCTCAGATAATGGCACTAGTCTAATGTTGTTTTTTGCTAATAAGGGAATTAAACGCGTTAAATTCTTTACTGTTTCAGGATGAGGGTGGGCAATAGCAATGGCAAAGTCATTATTCTGAGCTTGGCTGATTAATTCATTGAATTGCTTTTCTATATAATGATCATCTAATTGGTTGTCTAAAAATACATGACGAGTATTAACTGGTACACCTGAGTCTAACGCGGCTTGCTCCGCCTGAGAGTTCGCACTAGTTTTACTGTCTAAAAAGAACAATTGTTTTTCTTTAAGAAATTTCATCGTCCAAGACATAGGCTGATATAAGGTTGTTAATCGACTACCCATATGGTTATTAATACCAATGGCAAAAGGAATCTCGTTCAAAGATGCAGTTAAAGTATCATAAATTTTTTGTTCAGACATGTCTGAAGTTAGTGCGCCTGGGCCTAATCGCTTGCCTTTTTTTGATTCCATCGGAATATGTAAAAGTACATCATGATTGCTCGCATTAGCTCTTAATGCCAGTTTTTTACCATAAGGGGTATGAGGTAAAATGGAATAGGTGATATTTCCCGGTAAATCAAGTGCTTTTGCATCACTATAGCGATAACCAATATCATCTATAACAATTGCGACGCGCCCTTGGTCAGCCAATGAAACAAAAGAGAATAATAGGAAAATAACAACGGAAAAAAGACGAAAAATATTTAACACTGAACCACACTTGTTATTATTTTTTAATTAACCTTAACACTATCAGCTCGGCTAGATAAAATCGACGGAAAACTTGATAAAATTAATTAATATTTTAGTTATCGTTTGCACCATAGTTTGGGATTTACAGCTTTACCACGATAGCGAATTTCAAAATAAAGGCTTGGGCGATTTTGTCCACCACTTTGGCCAATTAGTGCAATAGGTTCACCGGTTTCTACTTGGTCGCCAACATTTTTCAATAATGTCTGGTTATGTCCATATAAGCTCATATAGCCATCGCCGTGATCAACTACCGTTACTAAACCATAGCCCTTTAGCCAGTCAGCAAATAATACGGTACCATTATGAATGGTTTGTACTTGCCGACCTAAAGGTGCGGTCATTAGTACCCCTTTCCATGTTAAATAACCTTGTTTTTGACTGCCAAAGCTTCGTACTAGGTTACCTTTAACCGGCCAGCGTAATTTTTTCTTTAACTTACTTAATCCAGTTAAGTTATATTGCGCTATCACCAATGATTCGAGCTGCTTTAAGGCGGCAACTAAATCATATTCTTCTGTTTCAAGTTTGGTAAGTTGTTGCTTTGAACTTAAGAGCTCTTTACCTAACAAAGCTAGTGTTTTGGTTTGTTGTTTCTTACTGTGTTGCAACGCTAGTTTTTGTACATTCTGTTGTTCTTTTAGTTTTCGTAAACTTGCTACTTTTTCTTGATGTTCAGTTGTCACTTCAAGCAGTGCACTGAGAATCGCTTGGAATTGTTCAATTTTTCTTATCTTAGCTGCGTTCAAGTAATTATAATAAGTAACGGTTCTTTGTACTTTTGCTGGGTTTTCTTGGTTTAAGAGTAATTTAATATAATCATGGTGTCCTGTGCTATAAGCGGCTCTTAGTTGTTGAGCTAATAACTCTTCTTGGTGCTGCTTTTGAGCGATAAGGCTAATTTTTCTTTTTTCTAATTCAGCTATTTTTTGTTTAGTTGTTTTTAGCTCTACTCTGGTTGCATTGATTGCTTTAGCTGCATTACCAATGGCAATATCGTCTGCTTTTAATTTCTTCTCTAAAGCAACTCTGTCCTTATTAAATTGAACTATGGATGATTTTTGTTTTTTGATCGCTTCTTTTACATCTGAGAGTTTTTGGTCAGCTTTAGTAGTATCAGCCAGCACAGATGAGCTGGCAGTAGACAATACTAAACAGAGTAAACTGCATAGTATTGTTAAGTGGAAGTATTTAGAAGTAATAATGAATTAATCCACTAATTGCATAAGTACATTACCTGTCATCTCTTTAGGTTGCTTCATATTCATTAAATTTAAAAGCGTTGGTGAGATATCACTTAATGTACCTGTTGATAGAGGGATCGCCTTTCGTCCGATATAAATCAATGGCACAGGCTCACAAGTATGAGCTGTATGTGCCTGCCCTGACACGGGATTAACCATTTGTTCTGCATTACCATGGTCGGCGGTAATTAAACATTCGCTGCCTGTTTTTTCTAAGGCTACAACAACACGAGCCATTGCTGTATCAACGGCTTCACATGCTTTTACTGCGGCATCAAAGTTACCAGTATGGCCAACCATATCGCCATTAGGGTAATTACATACAATAAAGTCAAAATCACCACTTTCAATAGCCGCGACAAGTTTGTCGGTTAATAATACCGAGTTCATTTCAGGTTGCAGATCATAAGTGGCAACTTGCGGGGAGGGCACTAATATCCGTTCTTCTCCATCAAAAGTATCTTCTTTGCCACCACTAAAGAAAAACGTGACATGGGCATATTTTTCGGTCTCAGAAATACGTAGTTGCGTCTTATCATGCTTCTCTAACCACTGACCAAGCACATTATCTAATTTTTGTGCTGCATAGGCGCAGTTAGCCTCAATATCGGCCGCATACTCTGTTAGCATAACAAAATCACTTAATGCAGGTGTTTTTTTACGATTAAAATCTGTGAAATTTTTATCGGTAAAACATCGCGTAAATTGACGAGCACGATCGGCTCTGAAATTCATAAAAATCATAACATCACCATCATTAATTTCGATGGCATTACCTTTCGAATCAGTGATTGCACTAGCGCTAACAAACTCATCATTTTCATCACGTTGATAAGCACTATTAAGCGCCTCAATCGCATCGGTGTACTGATACTTAGCTTCACCAGATACCATTAAGTTATAGGCACTCTCTACTCTGTCCCAACGCTGATCTCGGTCCATCGCGAAATAACGACCGATAATAGAAGCTATTTTTCCTTTACCTTGGTTGTCACTAAATAATGTTTGAAAGGTTTTATTTACTTTTAATATTGAGGCTTCTGCGCTGCGAGGAGGGGTATCCCTACCATCAAGAAAAGCATGCAAATAAACCTGATTAGCGCCACGTTTTTTGGCTAGTTCAATCATCGCAATAAGATGATCTTCATGGCTATGTACACCGCCAGGAGATAATAAACCAAAAATATGAACCGCTTTGTTTTGTGTTACGGCTTTATCAACGGCGTTACACAATGCCGGGTTGGCATTAAATTCGCCATCTTTAATTGATTTGGTTATACGGGTAAAGTCTTGGTATACCACACGACCAGCACCTAAATTTACATGGCCTACTTCTGAATTCCCCATTTGCCCTTCAGGTAGCCCAACAGCCATACCTGAAGTACCGATGAGCATATTAGGATACTTGGCCGTTAACTTGTCGAGTACAGGAGTATTAGCATGAAAAATAGCATTAGAGTCAGTGTTTTCACTGTGCCCCCAACCATCTAAGATAATAAGAACCATTGACTTTTTGTTTGGCATTGCCATTTTCCTTCCTTTACCGTATACCAGCATACATCGATTTTTAATGGAAACATTGTACACTGAGGTATGTCGCAATCACAATGGACTTTCACACTAAAAAGCTTGTTTTTAAAATGTTATATTACAGTGAACAGGTCAAATATAACTGAGGAATGTCCATCCTGTATTTCTAGCTAACATATAGGTATACTGTGCCAGTTTTGAATTAACCTATTAGAGAATCTCTTATCCTATGGAACAACTAATAACGCTTGCTAATAATCACCCAATGTTAAGTGCGGCATGGGTTGCCATTGTTGTGATGATTATTTTCACCACTATTAAAATAAAAATGTCGCCAATAAAACAAGTAAGCCCTCAGGAACTCACTTTTTTAGTCAATAAAAGTGAAGGTTTAGTCATTGATATTCGTGCTGAAAAAGACTTCAAAGCGAGTCATATCCTTGATGCTAAACTTTTTTCAACTGAAAAAGCGAATAAAAATGACTTTTCAACTCTTGAAAAATATAAAGATAAACCCATTATTGTTGTATGCGCAGCAGGAATGACGGCTTCAAAAGTGGCTAGCCAATTATTTAAAGCGGGCTTTACGCAAGTCAACTTACTCAAAGGCGGTATGAACGCTTGGCAAAGCGCAGGTTTACCTACCGCAAAAAAATAAGGCATGAAAATGGCAGTTGTGGAAATATATAGTAAAACTTATTGTCCGTTTTGTGTGAGAGCTAAAGCTTTATTGGATCAACAATCAGTGAGTTATCAAGAGATTGAAATTGATAAAAACCCTGATTTACGACCACAAATGATTGCTCGAAGTAATGGTAGTACAACCGTGCCACAAATATTTATTAACGATGTACATATTGGTGGCTGTGACGATCTATTTGAACTTAATTATAACGCACAATTGGCTCCCTTATTATTGGCTTAGTTATAAAAGATAAAGATACACATAATAATTTTAAACGATGATATAGCTGCTAGTGAAGTTAACATTAAGCCAGTGGATTACATCTCGGTAAACATACAGGAATACAAAAATGTCAGACGAAAACAATGAAGTAACACCAGCAACAAACGAACAAGCAGCAGGTCCTCAATTTGCTATACAACGTGTTTATACTAAGGATGTTTCTTTTGAAACACCTAATTCTCCTGCCATCTTCCAAAAAGATTGGCAACCAGAGATAAAATTAGACTTAGATACCAGCTCTAACAAACTTGCTGATAATACTTATGAGGTTGTTTTAGCCGTTACAGTTACTGCATCTATTGAAGGACAAACAGCCTTTTTAGCTGAAGTACAACAAGCGGGTATTTTTACTATAGGTAATTTACCTGAAAACGCTTTAGCGCATACTATTGGCTCATTTTGCCCAACTACATTGTTTCCTTATGCGCGTGAGTCTATTGCAAATTTAGTTAACCGTGGTTCATTCCCACAACTTAATTTAGCACCGGTAAACTTTGAAGCCTTATTTGCTTCTTATGTTAAGCAGCGTGCAGCTAAAGCAGAATCGGCACCAGCGAGTACTGAAACTCACTAAGAGTAATATGTTATGAGTAGTGTTAATAAAAGTATTGTTGTACTAGGTGCTGGCTCTTACGGCACTGCTCTGGCTATTTGCTTGGCAAGAAATGGTCACAAGACCGTTTTATGGGGCAGAGATAGCGATCATATCGCTGCTATGTCTTTATCTCGCGGTAATGAAAAGTATTTACCGGGAAGTTCATTTCCTGAAAGTTTAGTGCTGCAAAGTGATCTAAAAAGCGCAGTACAAGCTAGCAGTAATATTTTGGTTGTTGTGCCAAGCCATGCTTTTGGCGATATGCTTGTGCAAATGAAGCCTTACTTATTGGCAAATGCAAAAGTAGCGTGGGCAACAAAAGGTTTAGACCCTGACTCAGGTGACTTACTGCAATATGTGGCTCGCAAAGTATTAGGCGATGAAATAGCTTTAGCGGTATTATCTGGCCCTACATTCGCCAAAGAAATGGCTGCGGGTTTACCGACCGCCATTTCTGTTTCTGCTACAGATGATGATTTTGCTCAAGAGCTTGCTGACTTATTACATTGTGAAAGAACGTTTCGCGTTTACAACAATAAAGATTTTATTGGTATTCAACTCGGCGGCGCAGTCAAAAATGTAATTGCTATCGCCGCTGGCATGGCTGACGGTATCGGTTTTGGTGCTAATGCTCGTACTGCACTTATTACTCGAGGGTTGGCTGAAATGACTCGTTTAGGATTAGCGCTAAATGCAGATCCTGCTACTTTTATGGGCATGGCTGGCTTGGGCGACTTAGTACTAACCTGTACTGATAACCAATCTCGGAATCGTCGTTTTGGTTTAGCGCTAGGCCATGATAGTACTGTTGAGCAAGCGATGAGTGATATTGGTCAAGTAGTTGAAGGCTATCGAAATACCAAAGAAGTTTATATGTTAGCCAAGCGTATGGAAGTTGAGATGCCTATTGTTGAGCAGGTATATCAAGTACTATATTGTGATAAAGATGCCAGGCTTGCAGCGGGTGATTTATTATCACGAGAGCGTAAATACGAATAGGGTGGTTTAGCTCTCTTCTATTCGTAGTGGCATGCCTAGTAGATTAAATATCCCTGTTCACCTTAGACCGCGTTATTAAATCCCAACTGACGCCATGCTTCATAAACTATCACTGAAACCGCATTCGATAAGTTCATGCTTCTGCTGTCTTTTAGCATTGGAATTCTAATTTTATCCTCATCAGGAATTTGTTGACGTACTTCTTCTGGCAAGCCATGGGTTTCAGAGCCAAATAATAAATAATCTCCCTGTGTAAAGCTAACATCGCCATAATAATTGGTTGTTTTAGTGGTGATCGCTAAAATTCGTTTTGGCTGTTGGCTTTTAACAAAATCAGTAAAATTTTTATGACGAATGACCGCAGTAAACTCATGGTAATCAAGCCCTGCACGTCGCAGTTTTTTATCATCAAAGTCAAAACCTAGTGGCTCTATCAAATGCAGTCTAAAACCTGAGTTAGCGCATAAACGGATAATATTGCCAGTATTGGGGGGAATTTGAGGTTGAAAAAGTACTACGTCTAACATAACAAGATCACAAGATGATAAAAAGTAGTGGTATTATACCCGTTCTACTTCAAGGTGAAACTGGTATCTTGAAGTAGAACGGGTATATACCCATAATCACACGAACAAATAATAAAAACTCAATCGGAGAAGGATTCTAAGTGGAAGACAGTATTAAGCAGATTAAAGATTATGCTTATTGGGTTCGATTTGCTGCTATAGCGTCAACAAGTGTGGCACTGTTATTGGTGGTGATAAAACTTTATGCTTGGTTGATAACTGACTCTAGTGCGATGCTGGCGTCAACTACTGACTCAATGCTTGATTTATTTGCTTCATTGATGAATGTCATTATTTTAAAATTTGCTTTAGCACCTGCAGATGACGAACATAAATTTGGTCATGGTAAAGCAGAGAGTTTAGCGGGTTTAATTCAAGCCGCATTTGTTTTAGGATCAGCTTCATTGTTGCTATTCCATGGCGTTGATCGAATAATAACACCTCAACCTATAGTACAGTCACAAGTAGGCATTTGGGTTACCATTTTAGCCATAGTGCTAACGTTAGTTTTAGTGATCTTTCAGCGCTTCGTTATTAAAAAAACAGGCTCGGTTGTTATTAGTGCTGATGCATTACATTACCAGTCAGATTTATTTCTTAATCTTGGCGTATTGGCTGCTATTATTTTAAGCCAAGGTTATTGGCTACAAGCCGATGGAGTCTTTACTATTTTAGTGGGGGTATTCTTAATATTTGGTGCAGGTAAAATCGTTTGGATCAGTGTTTACCATTTAATGGATCATGAGTTATCAGCGCAGGAATTGCAGCAAATTAAAGAAATTATTTTAAAACATGACCAAGCTTTAGGAATGCACGATTTGAGAACTCGTCAAGCGGGTCAGCATCGTTTTATTCAATTTCACTTGGAGCTTGATGATAATTTATCATTATTAGAAGCTCATAGTATCGGTGAGGGCATTGAAAATGAAATCACTCAAGCATTAGCTCCCTGTGAAGTTTTTATTCATCATGATCCTACTTCGGTAGTACAACGACAGTTAGCTCAAAATGAAAAGTGCCAATAGCATTATTGGCACTTGGTCTATGTAAACTTCTCTAATTTTATCAATAAGCTTAAAGGGAAGGTTAAAATAATTGTGCGAATCGACCTGAGTTATACAGCCCTATTACTAGCCCACTAGTTCCGCCTATTATGCCAAAAAACCACCCTAGTCGGCAGCCCCATTTATCTCTATTGAGTTTGCGGGCTATTATGGGATCTGTTTTAGCTTTGTTAGATAAATTAACAAAGTTGATTTGGTTAATGTTATCAATAAAGATTTTTAACCCTAGAACAAATAAAACATAACAGCCTACGGGCAGTAACCAACCGTCAGTATAAATATAGCTAATGGTCATTAATACACTGCTAAATATCATCCAGGTATTCGCTCTGTTTTTGTGTTTAATTAGGTGTTGGATGTCTTGCTCATTGTCTAAGTTTTTAATGATTTTTTTAGCGATGAAGTTATTAACAAAAACGGCAATAAATCCACCTATCATTGCTCCACCAAAACTAGCTATTACTTTCAATAGCCAATGACTCTGAGATTTAACTAAACCTGATGTTAATGTCGCGGCAATCGCGGGAGATGTGGCAAGCGCATTTACCGCCATCGCAGTAGTTAGTCCAACAGGGGCTGAGGCAAAGATCACTTTGCCATATTTTGACAGTACTTCTGTTTTGAGTAAGTCCCTCACCCGCTGTAAACGTTTTCTCACTGTACTTGCCGAAAGTCCCAATAAATGTGCAACCGTTTGGCTATCATTATCTTCACGATAATAAAGTAGAATTATTTCTCTGCTTTCATTAGGTAATTGCTCTAATAGATGAGTAATTAATTCACTTTGTTGCTGTTTAATTAACTGGCTGTCTTCTTGATGTTTACCGTCGCATACGTGTTCTAGAAGTTGGTCAATTGACAAAGCATCAACTGTTTGTTCGCGATTAGTTTTATTGTTCCTAATAAAGTTAATTGCTGTGTATCGAGTAATCTGTCTAATCCATGGTAAAAAGCTGTCATTGTTTTTTAATTTAGAGATTTTTTGCCACATCGTGATGAACACCAATTGACTGACATCATTGCTATGATGAATGTCTTTTGTTATTGCTAAGGCAATAGAGCTAACCGTGGTTGATAATTTTTGAACTAAAATAGTGAATGCTTGTTCATCACCCGATTTTGCTTGAGTAATATAATAATCTAAGGTCGATGTTTTATTCATGATTGCTGCTCAATGAATTTTTCTATTAAGTTAATTAACCACAACTGTTGTTCCCACATTAAAAAGTGTCGCCCGTTGGTATTCATAATAAGTGAGACTTGTTTTGTGCCGTCTAATTGTTGCTGGTAAAGGTATTCGGCTGCCTGTTGTTGCTCATGCGTACTAAACCCACCACTAGCGCCAACGAGTAACATTGGAATTTTAAGCTTGTTTAAATCTGCACGTAAGTCAGTGGTCATTACGGTGTAAATTGCGCTACCTGCAGTTATTGGGTCTGAGCTTTGAGCCATAGTTAGTAACAGTTGCTGTTTTTCTTCAATGGTTGTTTGAATATTAATGTTGCGCTCTGTCATTGCTCTCAATTGCTCTGAGCTAGCATGTTGGTTCATTGCTTTAAGGCCTAAAGCTTGATTGTTTAAATCGTTAACCTTAGTGGTGTTTGTACCCGTAAATATAGGGCCAATAAATGGTAAGCCATCAACAGATATTGCAGCTAAGAGACGAGTATTATTGTTCAGGGCTAGTTTGAAGGCCATTAGCCCTCCTAAGCTGTGACCGATAACAATAGGCTTGTTAAGGTGTTTATCTTTGATATATGCGTTTATTTCATCATGAGTTTGTTGAAAGATGTCATCAGCTTGTTCACAAGCCGGTATTGCACCGAACCCTGCAATTGATAAGTTATGTACTTGGTAACTCTTCGATAAGGCTTTTGCCACGTCATTCCATACTCGGTGATCACTAACAAAACCGGGTATTAATAATATTGCTTGGCCTTCACCTGATATTTGGCTATTTAAGCAGTTACTCTTTACTTGGGGCACAACAGTTTCAGCAAGTACCGTTGTGGTAATAAAGTAAGTTAATAGTGTTATATAAATAAAAAATTTAGTCATGAGTTATCCTTATAATAATAGTGTTATTAACTAAGTCACCATGAAGTCACAAGGTGTGACATTTATTTTTTATTATTTAGTTTCCCTATGCTTCTGAAACCAATTTACGATATGTTGTAATGCTTGATCACGGTATTTGTCCGACTCAAATAAAAGCTCGTGGCGCGCGTTGTTAATGACGACGGGTTTGCCATTTAGGCATGAATGTGGATGGCGTTGATGTAATTGACGGCAAAATTCGTTTTGTACCTCATTATCAACAATACTATCGTCACCTGCTTGTAATACTAAGGTGGGTGTAGTTAAAGTGTTAAGGTTTTCAAAAACTATTTTTTCTGCGGCTAAGGCTTGCTCTAGCCAGTGTACCGTTACTCCGCCTAATTGTATTTCGGGAGTTGATTGATAGATTTTCATGAATTGATCATAGCGCAATTTTGAATGCATTAAAGAGGTCTTGGCAAACGTTTTAGCATGGTATGTATCAGCTTCTACATCGCTTTGTCCGAGAAAATACCAAGGTTGCTCAGAGAACCACTGATTCAGTTGTACGGTCGAATGAATTAACGCTTTGACAAGCCAAGCGGGTATTCCTCCACTATTAATTGCAATCATTGGTGAAGAAAGTACCGCTGCTTTAATAGTGGTTGGGTGTTTTTGTAAATACCGAGCTGAAATTATACCGCCCATAGAATGGGCTAACAAATAGGGTTTATTAGTGCATTGAGGAATAACTATGGTACTAATAAAAACATGTAAGTCTTCATTATAATCTTCGAATGACTCAACATAGCCTTTGTTTTTGTTCGGTAATAACCGTTCTGATATACCTTGACCACGATGATCAATAATAAAGATATCAAAGCCTAGTTGATAAAAATCGTAGCTTAGCTCTTGATATTTTAGATAACCCTCAGATCTGCCAGGGACAATAACTAAACATTCTCTTTCTTCTTCTACATTCTCCAATAAATCATTTTGGCTGGAGAATTTTTTAACAAAAGAAGCATAGTTAATACGAGTATTTTTGACGCCATTGAAGTGATCAAATGTACCTTGATGCCATAAAGTTTTTATTTCATTATTTAACCGTGAATTTAATTGATTTTCAGTGGTGAATTCATAGGCTGGTAAAGGGCTAAATGCCATGGCTACATTTCCTTTAGCAATTAACATGAAAAGTAAAAAAAAGGTAAAAAAGTTACTCTTATTCACCGCTTCCATCTTGGTTGTAATGTGAATAGCTCAACCATTAATATTATTGATCTTTGCAAGGTAAGGTAATAATAACAGTTAAGCCATTATTTTCATTATTATTTGCAAAAATCTTTCCCTGGTGTGCCAGTATGGCTTGCTTTGCAATAGCTAAGCCTAAGCCTGTGCCACCTGTTTGCCTGTCTCTTGCTTCTACAACGCGATAAAAGGGTTCAAAGAGCTGATTAATGCTTGCCTGTGGCACACCCGCACCCTCATCGCTAATTGCTATAACTAAATTTTGCTTGCCTAAGCTGATAGTTTCTGAGTTATTAGTGGTAATGCTGACAAAAATATCACCATGCTCAGGGCTGTACTTTACAGCATTAGTTAAAATATTACTCAATGCCGCAGAGAGCAATTGGCTATCAGCCATTATTTGCAAAGAGCCTAGATCTGAGCAGCTTATAGTTACGGATTTTTCATTTGCTAGAAATTGAGCATCTTCAATCAATAATGTCATCAATGAATAGATGTTTATTTTATCTAGGTTTAGTGGTTGTATCGAGTTTTCTAAACGAGATAATACTAGTGTATCGCTAATCATATTATCTAAACGCTCTACCTCCAATTCACAGCGTTGCAAATACTTTGCTAATTCTGCAGTTGTTAAAGGTGTTTTCTGTGCTAACCCTAACGCCATTTGTAAGCGAGTCATAGGTGAACGCAATTCGTGAGAGATATCACCTAGCAATCGCTGTTGCGCGGTTAGATTTTGCTCAAGTTTTTCAGCCATTTGATTAAAGCTTTTTGCTAATTCACCTAATTCATCTTCTCGTTTAGCTATACTTTCTACCCTGATGGATAGATCTCCATCGCCAATTCTTGTAGCTGAATTTTTGATGGTTAATAAAGGTTTTGTTAAAGAGCGAGCTAATAGCCAACAGATAATTAAACTGATGATTAATGGGATAGTTACCCGTGTCCATGCGGGCATTTGCATGATAATAACTCTGAAATCAGGATTTCTATTTTTGCTTGTTATATAGAGCTGATAGCCATTGTTTGCTATCGATATATTAATAGGGCCTGTAATTCTGGCATAGGGAAATTGCACACTGACTACGTCAGTAAAACTATTTTTTTCTAGATAGCTTGCTAAGCTTCTATGCCTGTTTTTAGTAGAAGAATATAAAATTTTAGTGTTAATGTTTTTTGCCCAAATTGTTACTGGCTTTTTATGTCCTTTACCCATTCTTTTTTGCAAACGCTGTAAAAAAATACCGATATTAGCAGGAGGTCTATTCTCAATAATACGAGTAACAAACTGCAGACGCATAAGATCCTCTTGATGAGCAGGTAAAATCACACCATCATCGCTAAGTTGAGTAGAAATTAGTCGGGTAATAGTAATTGATAATAAGGCGATGAACCAAAAACTAATAAAGAGTTTAAAAATAATCGAGCTGAACCAAATTTTTAATTTAGTTATCATTGGGCTTTCCTGATAAAAATATATAACCCGCACCACGCACGGTTTTAATTTTATCGAGTGGACTAAAAGGTAATAATTTTCGTCGGATATTGCTGACATGCATATCTATGCTTCGATCAAAGGCTAACAATTTCCGCCCTAAAACTTGCTCTGAAATATGCTCTTTACTGACGATTGTGCCATGTTTTTCCATCAATAAAGTTAATATTTGATATTCTGTGCCTGTTAACTCTATTGCTTGTTGATGGCAAGTGACTATGCGCGTTGTGTGATCAATAACCACTTGATTTAGCGATAGTTGCTCTTTGATTGTTTGGTTATTTTCAACGATCGCGATTCTTCTTAATATGGCATTAATTCTAGCAAGTAATTCTTTATGGTGAAAAGGTTTAGCCAGATAATCATCTGCGCCTAGTTCGAGCCCCAATACTCTGTCTGCATCATCTCCTTTTGCTGTTAGCATTAATATAGGTGTTTTATGTTTACCACCAAGGGCTTTTAATACTTCAAAGCCGTTTAAGCCCGGCATCATTACATCCAATAAGATTAAATCAATATTGTCTTGATAAGACTGAGCTAACCCAGAGACACCATCAAAACAACAGGTTACGGTGAAATTTTCTGCACCTAAATAGTCAGTAAGTAACTCAGCCAGCTCCTGATCATCATCGATGAGCAAAATGTGTTTCTGATTTATCATTGTTTTTTGAACCTCAAATTTAGCATTTCTTATCTATAATACGTCATCGTAAAAACTAGGTGATACTAATTTACACAACCTTTACACAGCCTTTGCGTTTTTTTACATGGCATTAATTATACTTTAGGAGTTATTAACCAAGAGGAATACATAATGAGCTTATTAAATACAATTAAGCTAAAAAAAACTCGCTGTGCATTAATTGCGTTAGCCTTATCTGCACCCTTAATTAGTTCTTCAGTGGTCGTTGCACAAGAGCAGCAGTCTTATCCTGTGGAAAGGCAATGGTCAGGCTCTGAAAGTAGCGATTCTATGAAAAAAAACTTAAAACGAATGGCAAAAAAACTAGAATTAAATCAACTGCAAATTGAACAAATAAAACAGATTGCCCAACAAGCAAAAACTGAAAACAGTGAACTTAAATCCGTAATGAAAACTTTTAAAGAAAAAACCAAAGCTCTAATGCTTGTGGATTATTTTGATGAACAGGCTTTTTTATTATTGCATCAAGAGTACCAAACTACTCTGACACAAATAGCTTTAGTTAAAGCTAAGACTAGGCACGCTATTTTACAAGTATTATCAGAGGAACAAAAAACGAAATGGTTATCAATGCATGAAAAGAAAAAACAAAAAAGAAAGCATAAATAAGAACAAAGTTTAAAGAGTAAAGTTAATAAATGAGTGGTGAAAAATTAGCCAGTTAAACTAAATGAGAATATTTTCGACATTTGGCTTTCAACTGGCTGACCATCTACTTTAGCTGGATTAAAAGACCACTTTCTCATTGCCGTTTTTATCGAATTACGGAAATAACTGACTTTATTTTGCTGCTCAAACTCGATATCTTTAATACGTCCGAATTTATCTATAGTAAATTGTACTCGCACTTCAAGTTCGAGACCCTTACGTTTGGCGTTAGCGGGGTACTTAGGATCAATGCCAGAAATTAGTTTAGCTTTTTCGACAAATGGCAACAGTACTTTGATATCTTCAATTGGTAAAAACGTTAGATTATTTTGAGTAATTTTCAAAGGCTGTTTTAATGCATTACCAATAGGTATTTCCATAGCTACTTTGATTGTATTCGAACTAGGGTTCTCGAAGAAAAATCTGTCTAATATATCTGGTTCATTTTCAGCAGGACTACTTAATGCAGCTATTTGCTTAGCATAAACATTATTCTGAGCTGAGGAGTTAATACTCGAATCCGTCTTTTCAAAAGCGATAGCCGCCATTGATTTTTCTTCTTTCACTAGCGAATTTATCGCTAAAGATGTTTTATTAGCATTTGTAATAACAGGTAAACTTTCTAATGAAGTCTCAGCTAATATATCGAGATTTTTTATCATCTCAATTTTTTTATCAATAGGTAATTCTGTTTCACTTTTATCCAATTGTAGTGAACTTGCTATCAATAAATCATCAAGCTGAATATTCGTCGTATTACTTATTGATAATTTCGGTTCAATAGCGGCAATATCTTGAATTTGTTTATCAATCTTAATCTTAGGTGTTTGTTTAACTATTGCTGTATTTATTAGTATTGTATTTGCTAATACCTGTTTGTTTTCTTTTTCGATGTTATGAGATGAAAGTCTTTTAGGAGTGCTGGTATCATTTGTTAATAACTGCCTAGCAATAGATGTTTTTGCTAATGAGGGAAGCTGGTAGTTTCTATGGTTAACAAAACTAGCATCTGTTTCAGTTACTGATATGTTATTTGTGCCCATTTCAAATAAGCCTGGTGTTAGGTATTGTTGAGCACCAAAACCAAAAATAGCGACAACTATAGTACTTCCAGCTAACCATTTTCCTACATCATTACTGGGAGTACAATGATGGTCAACTAAACGAATAACACGTTGTTTTAAGTCACCGCCTGAAGCGGCCATTGCCATATTTGGGATTGTGTGGTGACGATGTTTATTGCATAGCATTGCGGTATCGGCTAGCGTATGAGCGTAAGCTATAGCGTCCCCACAGTATTGTACCGCAATATCATCACTGCAATATTCACGTTCATTTCGCATTTGTTTTGAAATCCATTGCACTGCAGGATGGAAAAACAATAATAAGGCAACTAGTGTTTGAATAAAATTAACTAAATAGTCATGACGACGTATGTGAGCTAATTCATGTAATATCAACATCTCTAGCTGAGTAGGAGTCAAACCACTTAGCATACTGGCAGGTAATAAAATTACCGGTTTTAACCAGCCAATAGCCATAGGAACATCTGTTTTCAATGAAACTAGTAAGCGTGGTGTTGTTGATAACTGCATTTTTTCAACCAGCTGTAGAAATCTTGCCGAAAGTTTTGCATCAGTTGGGATAATTGACTGTTTAGGTAATTGATTAACCATATATACTTCGATTAGAAGTTTAAATGTTAATAACATGACAATTGATAACCATACCACTGAAATATAAGGTAAAAACTCTACGATATTGGCTGCCCAATAATTATTACTGTTTGGCGATTGACCTGTTGATGTTTCAAATAATGGCATCAAGTTGTTGGACAAGGCTAAAGCATTATGATCTGGCTGATAAATAATGGCAAAAGTAATCAAGGGCAATATCAAACAAGTTAACATTGATAAGGATGCAAAGGCATATCGTAGTTGAGGTTTTTTATTCGAAGTTAATGTTAATGCTGATTTTAGAGCAAACGCAACTAGACATCCTTGCCATATAAAATGGATCAAAGTGAGCGCTAAACTGTAAAAATATGGATTACCTAAAAAGTATTCCAGCATCATATTTTCCAAGAAATTAATTTCCTACAATAAAAATTATCTTTGTTAATTGGGATGAATCGCGTTATTAAGCTTCTAATTCATTCAATAATTGGCGAATGTCGGCAATCTCTTCTTGGCTAGTAGATTCGTCCAATGCACGCATAACTAACTTAGAGGTAGAACCACCAAATGCTTTGCTGACTAAGTCTTTCAATAAAGATGACTGTGTTTGCATTTCACTATTAGCAGCAGCATATACATGAGCACGGTTACTTTCATCACGAATAACTAATGTTTTTTCATGCATTATTTGTAGTATCTTTAAAACTGTAGTGTAGCCTGTTTTTTGAGTGACACTAACAACATCGTGAATCTGTCGAACAGTTGCCGGACCCATTTGCCAAAGTACATTTAGCAGAGTTAATTCCGCTTCAGTTGGTTTTATATTGTTTCTATCGCGAGCCATCTAATTTTCCTTGTTGCGATTACTACTTTTGGGTAATTATGAATATTAATACGAACGTAATCGTATCTCTTGTTGATTAAATGAGCAACCAAAATTTTAGCTTTATTTTTTAACTGTTTTTACAACGTTGTTATCATCTTGACTTAATTGATTAATATAACATTTTGTCTGAGCAGGGTAGTTGGTAAAAACTGCATCTACACCATAAAGATAACATTTTAAAATATCTTCTTCTCTATCAACTGTGTATACCCAAACTTGCAATCCTTTTTGATGTGCGTCATCAATGAGTTGTTGACTGATAATTTCAATTGAGGGGTTAAGGTTATTAGCGCTAAGTTGTAGAGCACATTCTGCATAATCTACAGGACATGAAGCGGTTAATGCCGCTGTAGATATTTTGGGTAATGATGTCTTAATTTCAGCAAGTAAAGGATGGTTAAAAGAAGAAACAACAAACTGTGACCATGTGAAGTTATAGTGTGCAATCGCATGATTTAAAACCTGCTTTAATAATTGAAAAATCTTAATTAAAGCGTAGTTGTTAGTTTCAGCTGATTTGATTTCAATATTAACTAAGCATTTGCCATCTATCAGCTTCAATGCTTGCTTTAGGGTGGGAATAAATTCGTTCTGTCCGGCGTTAAGTTTTTGTAGGTCAGCTAATGAATAATCATTAATTGACCCTTTGCCGTCTGTTGTTTTATCTAAGTAATAATAATGTAATAAAACAAAATCATTTGACTGATGGTATTGAATATCTAACTCAATACCATCTGCTTGTTGCTTGATCGCTTCTTTAAATGCTAATAAAGTATTTTCAGGATACTCACCACTAGCACCACGATGAGCGATAACCTTCATTGTTAACTATTTTCACTGTCAACTGAAGCATCATCGTTTTTACCAATAAGGTCTGCGTAGTGTTCACCTAAGCGTGTCACCGTATTTGGACCCGCGTTTTTATTGAATTCAATCATCTGTGGGGCAAATGTTGAAACCACGGTTGATCCTAATTTAAAGCGGCCCATTTCATCCCCCTTAGCTAAATGTATCGCGTCAATACCGCTTGCTGGATATTTCCATCTGAAGATATCTTTGCCAGCAGGTGGCGTTATAGTGCCTGCCCAAACAGTTTCTATACTAGCAACAATTGTCGCTCCTACTAATACCATTGCCATCGGGCCATGGTCAGTATCAAATACAGTTACCACTCGTTCATTTCTGGCAAATAAATTAGGAACATTATTAGCTGTTAGTGGATTTACTGAAAATAGATCACCTGGGATATAAATCATTTCGCGTAAAGTGCCAGCCATAG
The DNA here is from genome assembly GCA_022969175.1 of Colwellia sp. Taxonomy (GTDB): domain Bacteria; phylum Pseudomonadota; class Gammaproteobacteria; order Enterobacterales; family Alteromonadaceae; genus JALJPB01. The sequence goes on from JALJPB010000037.1 coordinate 22,120, forward strand.
GCATGTGAATACGGTGATAGTCTTTGGGTGCTAAGTAGATACAAGAAAAGCTCCCTGCTTGAAATGGGGCTGCGGTTTGTTCATCACCACCTAGCAGTGTTGTTAAACTGTAATCAAAGCCTTTAGCTTGAATAAGTTGTCCATCTTTTATCGCTCCTTGTTGGCTTATTTTACCATCCACAGGATAACAAAGTGCTTGCTCATTATCATTGATGGTGCGGGCACCTTCTTCTAATTCACGAGTAAAAAAATCATTGAAAGTATCAAAGTCAGTGGCATTTTTTAATTTTGCTTCAGCCATGTTTATATCATAAGACTTGATAAATATTGAGATTAACTTTGTGGTTAACCAGCCAGCTTTTGCAGCAGCAAGTTTGCCAACTAAACGTGAAATGGCATGTTTTGGCATCAAGTACTGCAGAGTAATTTTTACTTTATCGAAAGACACTAATTTTTCCTTATGTATTTTTAAATAACGGTGTTTATTTATTAATCGTTAAAACGAGAGGTTAAGGTATTATCACCTAAACTGCCTAGTATTCGTTGAAAGCTAGCAAGTCGCTCAGGGTGTATTTTATCTTCTTTTCCTGCGGCAATTAAAGCACAACCAGGATCGTTCTGGTGTTTACAATCACGAAACTTGCAGTAACCCAAATAATCTTGAAATTCAACAAAACCATGGCATACCTGCGTGGGGGTCAAATGCCACAAGCCAAACTCTCTAATACCTGGAGAGTCGATAAGATTACCGCCCTCATTAAAGTGATATAGCCTAGCAACTGTAGTGGTATGTTGACCTAAACCTGAATTTTCTGACACTATTTTAGTTAATACATTTAACTCTGGCATCAAGCTATTGGTTAAGGTTGATTTACCAACACCTGATTGCCCGACAAAGATACTGGTGTGTTGATTGAGTTGCTTTTTAATCGCCTCGATTCCTTCAAGGGTTTCATTGCTGGCATAAATAATTTGATAACCAATATCACGATAGATTGATAAGTGTTGCTCTATTTCAGCGGTATTGTCAGCATTGAGTAAATCTATTTTATTAAGCACAATAACCGGTGTAATACCTGTTTGTTCAGCAGCAACTAAGTATCTGTCAATAATGTCAGCATTAAAAGCTGGCAATACAGAAGACACGATAAGTATTTGGCTAATATTAGCAGCTATTGGTTTGACACCGTCATAAACATCAGGCCGGCTAAGCATTGAGGTTCGCTCTTCAACGGCTTCTACAATACCATTTATTTTAAGTTGTTCTTCTTTACCCAATCGCCATATGACTTTGTCACCACAAACTAATGATTCAATAGAGCGCCGTATATTACAACGATAAATTTTTTTATCTTCACCCTCAATATCAGCATGTTGACCAAAACGACTGATAACAACGCCACTTTGGGCATTGCCTAGTTGCTCATCTTGCCAGAGAACTTTATCATTTTTACCTTTGTTTTTAAGGAGTTTTAGTTTATTCGCTTGGTTCTCTTTAATGCGACGAAGCTGACCTTTAGTCAGTTTTTTTGTTTTAGCCACGAAGTGTTATCATTTTAATTTGTCTTTCCGGTGTATTTGCATTGGTATCTGTTTGTCACGTATTATACTGTTAAATTGAACATTCATCTAATGCTTGTATAAAAGTATATTTTTAAGGGAAATTATGACCTGTAGTGATAGTAATCTAATCTGGCTTGATTTAGAAATGACGGGTCTCGAGCCGAAGGTTGACGTAATTTTGGAAATGGCGACCATCATCACCGATAGTGAGTTGAATATATTAGCTGAAGGTCCCGTATTTGCTATTTATCAGACAGATGAAGTGCTTGATAATATGAATGATTGGTGTATTGAACATCACGGTAAATCTGGGCTAACTCAACGCTGTCGTGACAGTAAAACAAAATTGACTACGGCAATGAACGAGACTATCAAGTTTGTAGAGCAATATGTACCCAAAGGAAAATCACCAATGTGTGGCAATAGCATTGGTCAAGATCGTCGTTTCATTAATAAATATATGCCAGAGTACGAAGACTTTTTTCATTACCGTAACCTTGATGTCAGTACGATAAAAGAATTAGCACGTCGCTGGAAACCCGAAGTATTAGAAAAGGTAGTAAAAACTGGCGCTCACTTGGCACTTGATGATATTCGTGAGTCTATTAGTGAGTTAAAAGTATATCAACAACACTTTTTTAAATTATAGCAGGTAGTTTTGTTGCTTGATTTTTATCGTGAATCTATTAAATCAAGCAACATAATCAACTCATATTTCAAATTGCTGTCTTTAAATTATTTTGATTTAAAAGCCAGCAACTGCCTGATTATTTGGCAATACTGATAACTCATCAAAATCTGAATAGCCCACACCTATTGAAAATGTAGACTTAGAAGTTAATTCAAACTCTAAACCTGTTGTTATTTTATAACCTGGAATTATCTTGTCCGTTTGTCCTGCACCAGTTTGATAATTGGCGTCTATGGCGGCAATACTTACTGAAATAAAAGGTGACATACCATTTAACGCGCCAGAAAATAAATTTTCTCTTTTAACTTTGGTTGTTGCCCACAAGCCTAGCTCTTTTAGCTGGCCTTGGTTGTTTATGTTGTTAATGGTAAAACTATTTGAATATTGCTCAAAGTCTGTTGATGAATAACTCAAAGCCACAGATGTTGTTAATAACCAGTTTTCATCAAGTTGCCAATCATTAGCTAATCCCATACTTATTGATGGACGATAATCAGCGTTGAACTCAATACCCTCTGATTGAGGAGCAATGAGTGTATTCCCTAGCCCTAAAGAGACAAATGGGTATATGTTTGATTGTTCAGCGTAAGTATTATTGATGGTTAATAGTGAAATAAGTGCAAATGTAATTATGGTTGTCTGTGAAGTATTATTTTTCATTTTACTTTCCTTGATTTATTAGGTTCGTCATCATTTTTGATAAATGAGAATGTCACCAGGTGTACATTGTAAATGGCTGCATATAGCCTCTAAAGTCGAAAAACGTATTGCTTTAGCGTGACCATTTTTTAGCACCGATAAATTTTGTGCGGTGATGCCAACAGCCTGAGCTAAATCATTAAGTTTCATCTTTCTTTTTGCCAACATAACGTCGAGCTCAATTATGATAGCCATTAAATAGTTAAATCCTGTTCTTGTTTTGTGCTCAGCGCTTCATTCATCACCCAAGCAAAAGTATAAATAATTAGGCCACAAAGTAAATGGACCAACTCTGTTGAGCCTATAGATAAATATAGGGCCAAGGAGTCTGATGCGCCTGAAAATCTAATAATCATGGTGACAAATACTGGATAAATAAGACTCACAACAACCCAAACTAGTAAGCTGGCACCAATATATTTAATACAGCTGATATTTCGCTGAGTAAAAATTTGTTCTTGTTGAAATAATCCAAATAACCTAAAAACAAAAAAATAAATCAAACCATAAAAGAGGATGTCGACACTTGCCAATATGGCAATACTATTGAAATTCTCATTTTCTAGCGCTTGGGCAAATTCCTGCCAAGAACCTGTGATTTCGGCTCGGGCTTTATAAGTGGTGACGCTATTGTTATTGCCGCTATGACTTAGGCTCTCTTCATTAGCGATAAGAGAAAGTTCTTGATTGGTTGCTGTTTGACCATTATACAAACTGATAGAAAATGCAGCGATATGTACCACAGCGATGAAAATAATTAATAAACGAATAAGCTTACTAATTTTGCTAATTTTATTCATAGTGACTTTAGATTATTTACCGTGATCAAAAAATAGCATTTTCAAAAACATTAAACAATATATTTTTACCGATAAACGATAAGTTTTAGTGTTGTAATAGTAAAGTTAATTCATCAGTTTACTTGTGAAGTCGCTAGCAGGCATCATTCGAGCTACATAGCTTGTAAAGAAAAATTCGATGTAAAGATTCAACAATGTACAGAACTATTATTATAAGGTAAGGGTGGATCGGCTGTAACTCACAGGAGAAATAACGTTTTCATCCTAGTATTTGAGTTTTTGATACATGCTTAATCTGCTTTGTGGCGGTATATTAACTTAGAATATATGCTTGCTGATTTGAATGTATGTAATGCTAAAATTTATATCTTAGGCATATATTCTTTGGACATTATTGGTTTTTGACATTTGCAGATTTACCCATGGCAGATTATAAAGAGAAAGTCTCAGCGGGTGGACTCACTCGCTGATGTGACTTCAACAAAATACTGCTATCCAGCATTTATTTTTCCTCTAAACTGTTTTTTGCAAGATCTGTAATCGTTACTTTGTTAGCGTTATGATTAAGTGAAAGGATCATTGAATCTGAATTTTTGCCATTATGTTCAATAAAACTAATAATGTTTTCACCATTACATTGCACGTTTTTAGTAACATAAGTACGTGAGTAACCAGAGGCTAAAATTTCATTATGCATAGCAGCACGATTGCCCGCAGCAGCAGTAACGCATAATTGAGTAAATTCAGAATTATTTGCAGCAACAACATCTGCAGCTTGAGTAGAAGCGATGAAACCAGTTGTCATTAAAATTGCGATAGATAATTTTTTCATGTTCATGGGTATTCTCCTAAAAATAAATGAATAACAACTTGTTTGTTGTTACCAATATAGTGGCAAATTTTTCTGAAATGGTTGTAAGAAACCTAACGGCAAATGTAATAACAAATGTCACAAAGTAGTTACATATAACATTGTTTTCACTGTTTATTTTTTTAGATGGCTGATTAACTTGGGAAATATTTTTATGGCTGTCTGAGAGGGGTGACATACTTTTTTACAGCCACTTACTCGCAGCAATAAAAAATAGTTAAAAAAGTTATTATTTTATTGAAACTTTTATTTTTATTTGCCTTATATTTATATCTTTTAGTTTAAATTGAAGAAAAGTTAATGCTTTAATTTGGCGGTAAAGCTAAGTTTTAAAACTAGGGGATCTATAATTCGGTTAAAATTGTCAGTATTGATAAGGTGATTTCAACCTCACGATGATAAATGTATCACTGAAGTAGCATAGTTAATTAGTAATAAAACTGATTTAGATGGTTTAATTTGTTTGGTACTAATTATTAACTGAGCTTAGGTTGCTATTGGATTGACTGACAGAGAAAACTTTAAATATGCTTCTGTTGTTGCTCAAGCATACTAAGGAAGTTCTGAATGTATCATTTAGGTGAGTTGATGGAACCGATTTTAATGATCGTGAAGTTGATGTTTTATGCCATGGATAAGTTATTGCTTTGCAGAGATGCATTCTTAGGTATTGAAAGTTTTCGCTATGATAGCTGTAATCTTGTGCAGTAATGAAATTTGACGGTAAACTTTAATCGATGAATAACTTAAATAAAGTCTCAGCGAGTATGCTTACTCGCTGAATTCGACTTCAACCAAATACTGTTATCCAGCATTTACATTTTCCTTAATACGGTTTTCTGCAAGGTCCGTAATAGTTACGTTGGTCGCTGTACGGTCTAATTTATTAATCATTGCATCTGCATTTTTACCGTTGTGCTCAATAAAACTGATAATATTTTCACCGTTACATTGAACATTTTTAGCAACAAAGTTACTAGAGTAACCAGAGGCTTTGATTTCATTATGCATTGCGGCACGATTACCAGCGGCAGCAGCAACACATAACTTAGTCGAAAGTGAGTTATTTGCGCTTTTAATATCTGCAGCTTGAGCTGATGCGATTAAACCAGTTGTCATTAAAACTGCGATCGATAATTTTTTCACGTTCATGGGTATTCTCCTAAAAATAAATGGATAACAACTTGTATGTTATTTAAGCGCCCTTTTTGTTTGGGTACCTTAATATAGTGGCAAGTTTTTCTGAAATAGTTGTAAGAATGCTTACGACAAATGTAATTATAAATGTCATAAAGCTCAGAGGTAAGCTGTTGAATATATCCTTTTATTTTTTCATGGTTATGATTATTAAGATAAAAAAATAGTACATTTAACTAGGCAATTGACACATTCTTTTACACTGCTTTACTGACAGCAATACAAAAAGGGTAAATATATTGTTGTATTTTTGAATTTGTATTTATTGTTGGGCAGATTATGTTCAATAAAGCTGAAAAGTATTTTCAATAGAGTATGCATAATGTGCTTTTTTAATAAAAGCAGTATGGTGCTGAAGTGAAAGTGCGAAGAATAAGCATGTAAGTATGAATGACTTTATAGTAATAAAAAGGCATTAAAAAAATCAGCCATAATATTAATTTTATTATTGACTATATATAGTGCAAAGAGCACTATTGAAAATCACTTATTAATAAAATAGAAAATAGCTTTAATGTCTTTAAGTTTTTCAACATTGCCACTAATAATGCTCTGCTCGAATTGTCTGGTCACAGTCAATAATCGATGGCCGTGGCGCTTGTGGTATGAAAATTTAATGTAAAGTAAATCAGTTTTATTAATTATTTCAAGCCGCAAACAAATTTGCGGCTTTTTTTGTTTTTCCTTTCTTAAAAAACCGCAATTTCCAAGGCTTCTATTTTCGTTAGTACAAATATGGAGAATGAATATGTCAGTGTCTGCTGCCTATTTAGCTGTTGTTTTAATTTGGTCTACAACGCCATTAGGCATTGTATGGAGTAGTGAATCAGTCAATCCAACATTGGCAGTATTATTTCGTATGATCATTGCTGTTGTTTTAGGTGGGTTAGTATTGCACTTAAGAAATATCCATTTGCCATGGCATAAAGCAGCTCTACGTTTATATACATTTTCAGCACTAGGTATATATGGCGGCATGCTCTTTTCTTATATGGCTGCAGCGACCATATCCTCAGGTATGATGTCGCTAATATTTGGTTTAGCGCCTATTTTTTCAGGGATATTTTCACAAAAGTTTTTGTCTGAAGCTAAATTGACCATCATGAAAAAATTATCTATGGCGATATCTTTAGTTGGGCTAACTATTGTTTGTTGGGGGAGTTTATCACTTGATAGCAATAGCCAATTAGGCTTGCTGTATATATTAATGGCGGTGATTTTTTTCAGTTTAAGTGGTGTTTTAGTTAAAAGCGTCAAAATAAGCATTAATCCTGTGGCGACAACTGTTGGCTCACTTGTAGTTTCTTTGCCGATGTTCACCTTAACTTGGTTTATTTTTGATGGCAGCTTGCCTATTGAGCAATGGCAAGCGAGATCTTTATGGGCAATCTTATATTTAGGTGTTTTTGGTTCTTTATTGGGCTTTGTTGCTTACTTTTATATATTACAAAAATTAAATGCCAGTACCGTTGCTTTGATAACTATGATGACCCCAATATTAGCAATGACTTTGGGTAGTTTATTAAATAATGAAATAGTATCGGTAAATTTAGTTATTGGCGCTACCTTTGTTATGTCGGGGTTAGCGGTTTATAACTGGGGTGATAAGCTTATGCTTCGATCTAAAAAACTTAAAGCGCTGAGCAGTAGATTATTACCCTGAAAAAAGTTGATCTGGTGATTCAAGGCTGTCATTACTGATGAGCCAGATCAATCACCTATTGAATGGGTAGGGTAAGTAAAAGAGCATCAATACTTTAAATTAAAAACTATTATTTTCTTTAATGTGAAAAGTATTGCTTCTTATTGACAATTCCCTAAACTAACGGCTTAGCATAGTCTGATGATTATCTAAATTTAGTCATCAATATAGGGAATAACGCTTGGCTGATTTGTTTAAATCAGCACAGTTATATGTAAGTAGTCACCATGAGCCATTCATCTTTACCGTCTGTTTATCGCCAAATTAACAAATACCTAATATCATTATCGTTAATTTTTATTTTCTTTATATTGTTGGTTTTTACGGTTCTTGGTTTGAATGAATACCAAAGTGCCAATAAAAGTGCAGGTCAATTAACCCACCTAAAGCAACAGGTTAATTATCAACAAGTTTTGATTCAAACAAGTAATTTACTTGAGAAAATAATAAATGATGAACAAGCCATTAACTTTCAAGGTGATCATCAGCAATTGATGACTCAGTGGCAATCATTAAATGACTTACTTAATGAAAACTCAGTTCAATTTAACTCATGGTTAGTAGAAAATAAAAAGAGCCGGGATGTTATCAGTAGAATCTCTGCCAATAGCGAGCAAAACATCCAATTGCTTGAAAACAGCGTTGAACATATTCGCTTGATTTTAGTGACATTAGAGAAAAGCATCACCAAAAAAACGCGACAACAACAGCAAATTTATCAATTGGTTGTGCAAGGTAGTACCAACGATTCAGTTACCATAAATCGAGCGAAGTCACATGTTAAAGTCTCAGCTGAGTTAGATAATTTAAAGTTACTAACCCAAGAGTTTGCCACCTTAGCTGCTCACCTTTCAAAAATAAGTATTAAAACGCCACCTGATCAATTTGAGCTATCCAGTCAGCAGGTAACTAAAACTTTGGCTCTTTATGATTTTCTCATCAATGAGGCAAACAGCGCGTCTCCCGTTTTTGAAATAAATAAACAAGTTGAGTCGCTAAAGCTTTTACTACTAACTAAGCAACGAGTTATTGCTAAATGGCGTGGACATTTACGATTGGTTAATAGCTATCGTAAAACTTTGCTCAATCAATATAATGCACTAGAAGATGTTATCCAGAACGAATCACTTGATGGACATATTTATTCTAGTCTTGAGAACACCAGCGGCAATGACTTTTTATTTTTAATTAATCAAAAACTTTCATTGAAAGAACAACAAATACTATTTTGGTTGTTTGTTAGTGGCTTTATATCTTTTTTTATATATTTAATAATTAGGCTTAGCAAAGTCTTTAAAAGTCATCAAGAATATTCCCAAGTAGGCTCCGTTGAAAGTATAAATATAACATCTCTGGCAATTGATAATAGTAATGATAATCAAGGTCATACTGACAAGGATGTTTTATTTACCAATTACCAACATCAAATTGATGTTTTATCACAAATGGCTCTTGTTGCTTATTGGCAATTGCCCAATACATCCCTAACTAAAACGCAACAACAAGTGATGTCAGTTAGTGATACAAATCAAAAACATAGCTGGCGCGCATATTTTACTCATCAAGGCGTTATCGAGTTACTCGCCAAAGCACGTTTAGTTAAAAAGGATAACAGTTCTCAGCAATTGACAATAAAAACATCTAATGATCGCACTGTTGTTATCACTCTAAACTATAGTGATAATCAATGGTATGGAACTTTGACAGATGCTAAACAAAGTAACAAGCTTGAGCGAAAACTAGACAATCTTGAAGTTGAATTAATCCAACAAAATAAAGATAGTCAAAAAGCAGAGAAAAATAGAAATAAAACGCTTAATGAAATGCTCATCCAGTTGATGTTGCAAAGTCAAAGCGACTCTTCTCACTTTACTGCTTCATCTGTTGAAATGTATCGAAAATTAACCTGTTTATTAGATTGGCTAAGACAAAAGCAATTAGTTTCACATTTGCAAATTAGCGCCAAAGCCTTGAGTTTAAGTGATGTTTTTCTCAAAGATGAAATTCATGCGGCTATCCTTAATGCCACGAGTGAAGCCCAACAGCAGCATAATCAAATTTTACTTCAATGCGATCGACAATTAATGGCAGAAGCTAAGTTAGATGCTCGGCTTTTTCAACGTTTAATTTTGGCTACTTGTCGAATGGTCCTTAATAAACAATCTCGTTCACATTTACAATTCAAAGTTCAAGTCGTTGATAAAAATGCCGGTCAACAGGTGATAAAAATTTCTGCACAAGTTAACTGTTCAGAAAGATTAACTAACTTGCCAGAAAATTTATCGTTATTAGTGACTAACAATATTGAGCAAAGCTCATCAATGGATGTAAGTGATATAACCCATTACTTTCAAGCATTATTACAATGTCAGCATGGAGCTAACTTGAACTGTCAATTGACAGAGCAGGGTTACTTACTGTCTTTTGAATTACCCTTAGCAATCGTAAATCAGCAAATAAACAAGATAAATGAGGTCAACCTTAAAAAAGCAATTATTTTAATTATTTCTAAAGATCAAGGGCTAAAATTATCGATCAAAAAATACATTGAAAATGCTGATGGGGTATTACAAACATCAATGTCTAGTGATTATTTTATTGACGAGCTCACGATAGATTTACTTAAGCGCAGGCCGATAAAGTTAGTGATTCTGGCAAGCGATTGTTACGACAGTGATTTTAATAAAATCACAGGGCATATAAACTCACTGCCTTATGAGTTCCAACCAAAATTAATGGTGATGCAAGGCAGTTTTCAAGTACCATTTCAACATCAAGGGTTATATTCATTTGGTAATTATCCGTTATCTCAAGGACAATTTTTGTCAGAGGTAATCGGTATTATAAATAGCAATAAAGAGAGCAACTTACTTTTAAGTGCCCAACAATGCCAAGCTTATCAATACTCAACAACCCAAGTTGAAGTATTGTTTGCGGTGAAATCACCAGAGCAACATCTACCCTTATTACGAGTCTTACAGTGGTTGGGCTTACAAGTTCGTGTAGTTTCTCAAGCTCAGGCAATGAAAAAACATTGGCAAACAGGGCGGTATTTAGTTTTAATTAATATGTTTAGTCAAACACCGTTTGTCACCATGACCACTGGAGCATCAGTTAAACGGGGCGTTTTTAGTTTTTCAGCGATAAATACAGAACACTTATCTGAGCAACAATTAGCATTGAGCAAAACGTGGCAAGTCGGCACTTTACCTAAGGATATCAATCTAGCTAAGTTAACGACTTTGTTGAGCCCTTGGTTAAAAAGTAAAGCAGAACTTGAAGTTACGACTTCATCCCAAAATATGCAAAAATCAAAAATATACGATGTTGCAAATATAAAAAAAATTGAGCCATCTAATTTAGTTAAGGAAAAAATGGCGAGTGTAGTCAAGGATAAAAAGCTTGCTGCTATCGATAAAAATCAAGCGTTTAATATGGAATTGTACACTGAACATCAAGGTACATCTGAGCTAGCGATATACATGTTAGATGAGTACATAGAAAGTAATGATGAGAGCTTAATTGAAATAACTATGGCAATAAAAGCACAAGATCTGGCATTAGCTTCCCAAGCACTTTTGGTGCTAATGCAAAATGCTAGAATTCTTGCTGCGGATGATCTTATTACTTTGTGTTTTCAACTAGAAAAAGCGCTCAATGAAGAGGATATAATTAAGATAAACGATAATTTAGTTGTCACTAAAAAAGAACTTGGTAGGATAAAAAAATATGCCAATAGCTTTTAGGTACATAAGAATTTATCTAGCGGTAGCGGTGAAAGGTAATGATTGTGAGTGATGATACAGATATCCCTGACCAAGGAGATGTATCATCGCCTTGTGTACGAAATTGCTGTTTAGATAGTCACGATATTTGTATCGGCTGTTTTCGACATCTTGATGAAATTATAGGTTGGCAGCAGTGCTCGAAGCCCAAGAAATTAATCATTCAACAACGTTGTGATAAAAGGCGTAAATTAGCTAACAAAAGAACTTAACCTACTTATTCCAATATAACTTTAAGCGTCCCTAGGTAAGCCTTTTTCAACGGAGCGTATGAGTCTGGCTGTTAAGCGTTGGTTAACAATTATAGTCTCTTTAGTTTTTTCTTTTTTAAGTATTTGTTGCCCAAGCGCCCAATTGATATGTTCAGCAACCATGGGGGTAGCCGTTTCAAGTTGAGTGGTTAGTACTTCAATCACCTGTTCATCATAATCGGCATTTCCTAAAGCAACCGAGATATTACGTTGCCACGATTGATAGCCAATTCGTCTTATCGGTGAACCTTCGGTTTTATTTAAAAACTCCTGCTCTTGCCAAGCAAATAGCTCAAGTAGGGAAGCGTTATCTAAATTTTGTCGTGCTTGAAAGTCATCTTCAACAGAAAGTTTAGCGTATTTGTTCCAAGGGCATATTAATTGGCAATCATCACAGCCATAAATTCGGTTACCCATCAGCGGCCTAAACTCTAATGGAATGGCCTCTTTTAGTTCAATGGTAAGGTAAGAAATGCAGCGTCTGGCATCAACAACATAAGGTTCAACAATGGCGTTTGTTGGGCAAATCTTTATACAAGCGACACAGGCACCACATTCATTTGAAGGCTTTTCATCGCAAGGTAAAGGTATATCAACAAATAACTCACCAAGAAAAAACCAAGAACCCCCTTTTTTGTTGATCAATAAACTATGTTTACCGACCCAACCTAAGCCAGCTTTTTCAGCAAGAGGTCTTTCAAGTACTGGGGCAGAGTCAACAAAGGGGCGAAAGTTTAAGTCAGCACAATGCTCTCTTATTTTAAAACCGAGTTGTTGAAGTTTTTTACGCATCATTTTATGATAATCACGACCTAAAGCATAACGACTGACATAAGCATGATTTTTATTTTTTAATGTTTTGGCAAACTTAGCATCTGTTGGTAAATAGTTCATTCGAACACTGATCACCCGAATTGTTCCTGGCTCTAACTCTGCCGGTCTGGCACGCATTAAACCGTGTTTTGCCATATAATCCATATTGCCATGATAGTTATTTTCTAACCATTGAACTAAGGCTGGTTCATGACTGGATAAATCAACATCACAAATGCCCACTTGCTCAAAACCAAGTTCCTGACCCCAAGACTTGATTTTTTCAGCTAAAGCTTGATAGTTAATACTAGGGCTGTTGATGTTGTCAGTCATAAATTATCTTAAAAAATTGTTTAAATAATGAATTAGGTTAAAAGAAATGGAAAGCCAATGACTTCAAGAAAATACCCGTTAAGTTTATCACAGCCGGTCTACTCGGCTAAACAAGTTCTTCAAAATGAAGCTTTGGTTGCTAAAAAGCTTAATATAGCTATGCCTGAGTTAATGGAGCGAGCTGGCGCGGCTACTTTTAAACAAGTATTGCAATCTTGGCCTAACTTAAAGTCAATGTTAGTTATATGCGGTAAAGGCAACAATGGCGGTGATGGTTTTGTGGTTGCTCGTCTTGCCCATCTAGCAGGTATTAACGTTTTGGTATTATCACTAAATGACGAACTCACTCAGGGGAATGCAAGTTTAGCGCTTAAAAAACTGCAATCTTCAGGTGTTAAGATTATCAAGAAAAATGAGTCATTAGAACATGATTTTGAACAAGTCATTACCCGGTTCTCAGGAGAGCTAATTGTTGATGGTATTTTTGGTATTGGCTTTCATGGTCAACTACATTTCGAACTTAAAAAGCTAATAAAGGCGATTAATCTACATACGGCTGAAAAATTAAGCATTGATATTCCTTCTGGCCTATCGGCTGATACCGGTTGTATCGACTCCGTTGCGGTAAATGCTGATGTCACTATAAGTTTTATTGTTTTAAAACAGGGAATGCTAACAGGTCAGGCTGCTGATTATATTGGTGATTTGTTTCTCGATGATTTAGACATAGGGAAAGATTTTATTGCTTTTGTTAGCCAGATAAAATGTGATGAAACTGTTGTTTTTAGTCAAGGAAATACTGATTTACCTCAGTTAACTAAACGCTTAAAGACAAGCCATAAAGGCAATATAGGTTTGCTGCTAGCCATTGGTGGAAATATTGGTATGCCTGGAGCCATTCGTTTAGCCGCTGAAGCTGCTTTAAGATGTGGTGCTGCACTATTGTCGGTTAGCTGTCATCGGCACAACCAAAGTTTAGTGTTTAACGGTCGCCCTGAATTGATGCTAGCAGCGACCTCAGCTGAAGATTTGGCAAGTTCACCTGTATTGAATAAAGCGAAAGTATTAATTATAGGTCCAGGGCTTGGCCGAGACCAGTGGGCAAAACAAATGTTAGATTTAGCACTTTTACAAAATATCCCGAGTGTTATTGATGCCGATGCTTTACAGTTTTTAACTGAAAATCATCAACATAATAGCCAATGGGTTTTAACTCCTCACCCAAAAGAAGCTGCAAGTTTATTGCACTGTTCAGTAGCAGAGGTGGAAGCTAACAGGTTCAAGGCAGTTAAAAAAATTGCTGAAAAATATGGTGGTATTTGTATTTTAAAAGGTGCTGGAACTTTAGTTTGTGACGGCAAAGCAACTTGGCTTAATCCCACGGGTAATGCCGGCATGGCTTCTGGTGGTATGGGCGATGTTTTGTCCGGTATTATCGGTGCCTTATTACTGCAAATGCCTGATGCTTTTAAAGCGGCTCGCTTAGCATGCTATATTCACGGCGCAGCAGCTGATAGAATTGCCAATAAAATGGGTCAACGAGGTATGTTGGCGAGTGATTTATTTGCAGAACTGCAACATTTAGTAAATGAGCATCAATGAAACAACTTGATTATTTCTTAGCGGATGAAGAAGCCACCATTGCAATGGGAACGGCACTAGCGACAGTGGTAAAAACAAAACTCAAACAGGGCATAGTTGTTTTTTTAAATGGTGAATTAGGGGCGGGAAAAACCACCTTAACTCGAGGTTTTGTTCGAGGTATGGGTCATCAAGGCAATGTTAAAAGTCCAACTTATACCTTGGTAGAACCCTATGATTTAGCTGATTGGCATGTTTATCATTTTGATTTATATCGATTAAGTGATCCTGAGGAGTTAGAGTATATCGGCATTCGAGATTATTTCGAAGAAAATTGCTGTTGCTTTATTGAATGGCCAGAAAAAGGCACGGGTTTACTTGCCCAAGAGGACCTTATTATTAACATTGCTTATATTGGCGAACAACGTAATATAAGCTTAAATGCCAGCACTGACAAAGGTGTTAACTTGCTTAAAGAATTAAAAGAAATCTTCACGGGATAATATTCAATGTTCAGCGGTTTGACTATAAGCAAGACAGTTCAACAATTTACAGCCAGTTTATTGTTGTTTATCTGCTTTTGTTCTACTGCAGTAGCCGCTAATCGAATTGACGGTATTCGTATTTGGCCGGCCCCTGAAAATACTCGTATTGTCTTTGATCTAAAAAACAAACCCGATTATAAGTATTTCAGTTTATCTAACCCCGAACGTTTAGTGATAGATTTTAAACATAGTAAAAATAGCGTTAACCTTAAGAAACTCACTAAAAATGATCCTCGTATTAAACTTATTCGCACCAGTACAGCAAAAGCTTCTGGTACAACAAGAATGGTTATTGAGTTGACGGATGATTATCGAATAACTGTTTTTCCTCTGGCCCCTGCGGGTCAATACAGTAACCGTCTGGTTGTTGATTTATACGATAAAAAGAAAAAATCCACGGTAGTTAAACAAATAAGTAGCAGTAAAAAAAGAGATGTTGTCATTGCGATTGTTGCCGGACATGGTGGAGAAGATCCCGGCTCAATTGGCGCAAGAGGAACTTATGAAAAGCGAGTCACTTTAAAAATAGCTAAAGAATTAGAAAAGCTCATCAATGCTCGAAAAGGAATGAAAGCTGTGATGATAAGAACCGGCGATTATTATGTTAACCATAATAGAAAAACTCAACTTGCTCGTCAAAGCAAAGCCGATTTACTTATTTCAATTCATGCAGACGCTTTTACTTCTTCTAAACCTAGTGGTGCATCGGTTCTAGTGCAATCACCAAGGCGAGCGAACTCAGAATTTGCTCGGTGGATTGCCAATAGAGAAAAAGAATCTGAGTTGTTGGGTGGGGCAGGCGAAACGATTAAGAAAACGAAAGATAAAAATCTTGCAATTACCTTAGCTGATATGAAAAAAGAACATACCATGGGTAGCAGCTATGAGTTTGCTCAGCATGTACTTAAACAATTGAAAAAAGTCACCAAATTACATAAGAAAAAACCGGAGGGGCTTAGCTTAGCAGTATTAAAGTCTTCTGATATTCCTTCGGTATTAATAGAAACTGGCTTTATTTCAAATTATCAAGAAGAAAAAAGATTAAATAATACTTCACATCAACGTCGATTAGCGAAAGCAATTTACATTGCCACTAATGATTACTTTAGCCAAAATCCGCCCAAGGGAACCCTGCTGGCTTCTATCGGTTATAAAAAACATAAAGTTTCAAGTGGTGAATCTTTATCGGTATTAGCCCAACGTTATAAAGTATCAATGGCAACGATAAAATCAATCAATAACCTTAAATCGAACAATGTTAGAATTGGCCAAACATTAAAAATTCCTCGTGCAGGTTAATTCTAAGACCCTATATACAATATAAAAAGCATAGAAAAGTAATATGACCATTGAAATACTCCCTGCCCAATTAGCCAACCAAATTGCAGCAGGAGAAGTAGTAGAAAGACCTGCTTCAGTTATTAAAGAACTCGTTGAAAACTCGCTTGATGCTGGTGCTAGTCAAATTCATATTGAAGTTGAAAAGGGCGGCACTAAGAAACTACGCATTTCTGATAATGGCTCAGGTATTGCAAAAAATGAATTGGCTTTAGCTTTAAGTCGACATGCCACTAGCAAAATTAAGAATTTACGTGATTTAGAAGCGATCAGCAGCTTAGGTTTTCGTGGTGAGGCACTGGCCAGTATCAGTTCAGTTTCTCGATTAACATTAACGTCAAAACCTGCAGCGCAAGAAACAGCTTGGCAAGCCAGTGCTGCTGGCCGCGATATGGAGGTTAAGGTTCAGCCTGCGGCTCACCCCGATGGTACCACCATTGAAGTAAAAGACTTATTTTTTAATACCCCGGCAAGACGAAAATTTCTTCGTACCGATAAAACTGAATTTACTCATATTGATGAAGTAGTGCGACGAATTGCTTTAGCACGTTTTGATGTGACTTTTATTCTAACTCATAATGGTAAAATTGTTCGGCAGTATCGTGCAGCCAAAGATAAATCGCAATATGCTAAACGCGTGGCTATGGTGTGTGGAAAAGCATTTATCGAACATGCCGTTGAGGTTGATTGCCATCACGATACTCTACATTTGTGGGGCTGGTTAGCAAAACCGAGTTTTCATCGCAGTCAAAATGATCTTTGTTACAGTTATGTTAATGGCAGAATGATGCGTGATAAATTAATTAACCACGCTATTCGGCAATCTTTTGCTGAGCGATTGGTGGGTGATAATCATCCGGCATTTGTCTTGTTTCTTAGCCTCGATTATCGTGAGGTTGATGTTAATGTGCACCCAGCAAAACATGAAGTTCGTTTTCATCAAGCGCGTTTTATTCACGACTTTATTTATTCAGTTTGTAATGGCGCTTTAACTGAAGCACAAAACTTAGATTTTAAAACGCTTGAAACGTCAGAAGTTAACAATTCAGAAAATTTAACTTCAAGTTTAGCTTCAAGTTTAACAAAGCATTCAGCTGGAACTGCTGCCTATGAAATATCGACAGAACAGCGCGGTGGTCAAAATCAAGCTTATCGACAAAGAGATGACTACGTAACACCGTTAAGAAGCATTAATGACGGCAATAGTTCTCGGCAAGCTTTTACCCAAGCCAATTACAATTCTTCTGCTAAACCTTCTCAACAAGCAAACTCAGCATATCAGCAGTTAATGACAACTGTAGAAGATAATCTTTCTGAAAAGTCATTGGCAGGTGAGCTGCTAGTCGCTGAGGAAGAAATTAAGCTTTTGCAATTCGTCGCGCCAAGTTACGGGGTGATTTTATTTGAAGGCGAGTTACGGCTGTTATCATTAATTAGTTTTGCTGAGAAAATGTATTTTAATGAAGTTAAAGAGCGTTGGCAGCAGGGCATGGTTAGTCAGCCATTATTGCTGCCGATAAGTTTAAATTTAGACCGCGCGCAGTTTACATTTGTTGACAAATACAGTACAAGTTTTGAGCAGGCTGGCATAGTGATTGTTTGCAAAACAGGCAACAAGGTACAAATCAGACAATTTCCTGCGCGACTACGTGATAAAAATATTACCGAAAGCTTTACTATAATAATTAACTATTTAATGCCCTTGTCTGTCGAACGTGAACTTGAAGATGTTGATTGGTATCAATCGTTTGCGAAGGTATTGGCCGCTCAAGAGTATCATCAACAAGGTGCTCAATCACTTATTAATCAAGGCTGTAAATTATTTAAAGAACAATTAGCATTACAACTACGCTTGAATTCTGTGGTTGTCGACCTCACATCGACAATAAGCCAATTAAATTCTACAACTGAATAACTGAACTATGCCATCGTCATCTGCAAATAACTTGAACAAGCCACCCGTTATTTGTTTAATGGGGCCAACAGCGTCAGGGAAAACAGCATTAGCGATGGAGCTGTGTGATGCGCTACCTTGCGATATTATCAGTGTAGACTCAGCATTAATTTATCGAAATATGGATATTGGCACGGCAAAACCAACGGCTGATGAACTGACAAATTATCCTCATCGATTAATTAATATTCGTGATGCTAATGAAAGCTATTCGGCAGCAGATTTTTGTCACGATGCTTTAGTTGAAATTGAAAAAATACGCAGTAATAACCGAATTCCGTTATTAGTTGGTGGCACAATGATGTATTTCAAAAGCTTGATAGAAGGAATTTCTCCGCTACCATCAGCAAATAAAGAAATACGTACGGCAATAGAAGAAGAAGCGGCTGACAAAGGTTGGCAGCATATGCATGAATTATTACGGCAATGTGATAGTGAAGCGGCATTAAGGATTCATCCAAATGATCCACAAAGGTTAACTCGAGCATTAGAGGTTTTTCGGATAACGGGAAACAGTTTGACACAATTAACTCAAATTAAAGGTGCTAAGCTCGAAGGCGATGTTTTACAATTTGCCATAACACCCAAAGATCGTAAGACCTTGCACCAACGTATTGAGTTGCGTTATCAAATAATGATTGACCAAGGTTTTGAACAAGAAGTAAGAGTACTTAAGCAACGTGATGATTTACATGAAAATTTACCATCAATAAGATGTGTTGGCTATCGACAAATGTGGCAATATCTCAATGATGAAATGGATCACGATGAAATGATATTTCGTGGCGTATGTGCCACACGACAACTAGCAAAACGGCAACTAACTTGGTTAAGAGGTTGGCATAAGTTGAACTGGTTGGAGATGGAAGATGACACTAATTGTCAACAAGTGTTGTCAATGGTGAATAAAATTGAAACATTAATGTATAATTAGTTTCAATTACTGAGTAAGTTGCTATATTTATTCAAGAATAGTTTTTTTAACAATGTAATGAACAGTTTTCTTTAACAGTTCTTTATCAACAATAATAAAAGGGGCCATACAATGGCAAAAGGACAATCTTTACAAGACCCATTTTTGAATGCTTTACGTCGTGATCGCATTCCCGTTGCAATATATTTAGTTAACGGTATTAAACTTCAAGGACAAGTTGAGTCATTCGATCAATTTGTTATTTTACTGAAAAATACGGTCAGCCAAATGGTATACAAACATGCTATTTCTACTGTTGTACCCGCTCGAGCAGTGAATACAACAATGCCAACAAACAATCAAGACGAAGGGCAACCATCAGACGATTAATGATTGTTCTGTCAAAAGCTAAGGTTTTATGAAAAGAATAAGTAAAGTTTGGAGTTGTACATTTGTTTGATCGTTATCAGGCGGGTGAACAAGCAATACTTGTTCATGTAGATTTTCCCGATGAAAGCTCTAGAGAAGATTTAGCTGAATTTAAAATGTTGGTATCATCAGCGGGCGTACAAGCACTAGATGTCGCCACTGGTAAGCGTAATACTCCCCATCCAAAGTATTTTGTTGGTAGTGGTAAGGCAGGTGAAATTGCCGAAATGGTACGCTTACATGGTGCTAATGTCATTTTATTTAATCACAGTTTATCACCCTCGCAAGAAAAGCATATTGAAGCCTTGTGTGAATGTCGGGTAGTAGATCGCACGACACTCATTTTAGATATATTTGCCCAGCGCGCCCGTACTCATGAAGGTAAAATGCAAGTTGAGTTAGCTCAACTTAAACATTTAAGTAGCCGTCTAATTCGAGGCTGGACCCATTTAGAGCGTCAAAAGGGTGGAATTGGCTTAAGAGGGCCTGGTGAGACACAACTTGAAACAGATAGACGGTTGTTGCGAGAGCGAATAAGTAATATCCGTAAACGCTTAGAAAAAGTAGAGCGACAGCGTCAACAAGGTAGACGATTAAGAACTCGAGCTGAAATTCCAACAATCTCGCTAGTGGGTTATACCAACGCGGGGAAATCGACCTTATTTAATTGTATTACTAAGGCTAATGTTTATATTGCCGATCAATTATTTGCGACATTAGATCCAACACTGAGAAAAATTGAAGTTGAAGGTGTCGGACGGGTGATTTTGGCAGACACTGTTGGTTTTATTCGCCATTTACCTCATGACTTAGTCGCTGCATTTAAAGCAACATTAACAGAAACTCGCGAAGCTGAGTTGCTGTTACATGTGGTTGATATATCTGATGAGCGTCGTAGTGAGAATATTGAACAAGTTGAAGATGTATTAACAGAAATTGAAGCCGGTGAAGTGCCGCAATTAATGATCTGTAATAAAATTGACAATTTACATGATATATCTCCACGCATTGATCGTGACGACACAGGTATGCCGATAAGAGTATGGTTGTCTGCGCAAGCAAATATCGGCATAGATTTACTTTTTCAAGCCTTAGCCGAACGTTTAGGTCGAGAAATTGTTCAACATAGTTTAAAAATTCCACCTAACGCTGGCAAGTTACGTGGTGCTTTATACCAACTTAACTG
>JALJPB010000038.1 GCA_022969175.1 Colwellia sp.
CATTTTTAGAATCAGCTATGGTTGCTTATCTTTTTGAAGGCAAAGAACCGGTTATTGAAGGATACGTACCTCCAGCTAAATAATCTGCCAACAAGTTAACAGTAAAACAGGGATGTTTAATGAATCGGTTTTTATTATTTGGCGCAGCCTTAAGCGCCTTTGTTGCAATACTGCATATTGGTTGTATTATTTTTGGTGCATCTTGGTATCGCTTTTTGGGCGCAGGCGAACAAATGGCGTTACTTGCTGATAAAGGCAGTTTGCAGCCAACTTTCATTACCTCTTTTATCGTTATTGTACTTTTCACATGGTCTTGCTACGCCCTTTCAGGCGCAGGGGCAATTATTAAACTGCCGTTGGTAAAATGGGCGCTCTGCGCAATAACTTCAATTTACTTAATAAGAGGCATTGTCGGCTTCTTTTTAATGACCAACCCACTTGGCCGTAGTACTGAGTTTTGGCTCTGGAGTTCAGTTATTTGTCTCAGCTTTGGCATTGTTCACTTAATCGGTTTAAAACAAGTTTGGCAACGTTTGTAATTCCCCCCCGTATAACATCAAGGAAATCACTTTATGCAGCTCATTAATTATTTACATGACCACTTTTTAACAAGAGTTGATTTACTCACCCTATCGGCAACCAGTAATGATGAGTTTGAATTATTACAAAGAAACAAACTAATGCCTGCTTGCTCGTACAAGCTCGAAGTTTCAACAAACTGCAACTCGTTTTTTGGTGAACACCATGAACAGCAAACAGTTGAGTACTACTCAAAAGGTTATAGCTCTTGGTTAGGGATTTTACATTCTATAAAAGAGAGTAATGATGTATTTCAACTTTTTTCAAAGCGCTACAAACAAAAACTAGTTGAGCTTAAACGGCTAGGTATAACCAGTAAGGATAATAAAGTTAACGCTGGAATTGATCAGCATATAAGCGAAGAATGGCAATACTTCATTAATGGCACCTATGGTTTATGTACAAAATCAGGTTTACCTGAATGTATTGCCGCAAAAGAGATCGCGATATTAATTATCAACGAATTAACAGATAACGATAACTTAGCTAATGATGACTTAATGAGACTTACTCAGGCAGTAAACCTATTAGATAGTGTCAGTGCATTGTTTGCTCCTCATGAGCGAGAAAATAGCTCCAGAGAGCGTTTGGTTAATAAAGTAAGACAAAAATACCAGTTAGTAAGTTAATGTTATTTTGAAAAAATCTAGCACAGGAAGTATGCATGAAAGTTATAGTTTCAATTCTACTAATCATTGGCTGTTGCTCTTGTGCAACATTCAAAACCATTGATCCGCTGAATAACAATGTAAAAATCTCTTATCATGGCCATGACAGCTATTGTGAAAAGATTCCGAGAGTCTATAGTGGCGTTTCCTACAATGCCTGTTTGTTTTATGGAGAGCCTAATTTAAACCCGAATACTGAAATACCAACACTTCATGGTTATCCGTATGTGGTAAACGATATGTTTTGGTCTACCCTCGCAGACACTCTTCTTTTACCTTATAGCGTTAGTATGCAAATAATGCATGGCAATATTAAGGTAAATCAGCCTCGTTATTAATAAAAAAAATACCCGCGCAATATCACTTTTATCAGCAAGAACCGCGTTATTTATTGCAGACATACTAAAAAGCAAACAAGTTTTGCGGTTAAAAACAACGAAAGGCTGAAAAAACAGACAAACAAACATTTAATGAAAAATAAGTGTTGACGTAGAAAGAGAAAAACAGTCTAATAGCGCCCGTCTTCAAGGCAAAGCCGAAAAAGACAAATTAAAGATAGCGCCCCGATAGCTCAGTTGGTAGAGCAGAGGATTGAAAATCCTCGTGTCCCTGGTTCAAATCCGGGTCGGGGCACCATTTATACTTAATCAAATTCCAGAGTTAATGCGTTTTAATATCATTCATTATCTCGGTGCCAAGATGTTCTAGTTGATTTTTAAATACTACTAGAATATCGCACACAGTTTTGTGTGCCGACTTAGCTCAGTTGGTAGAGCAACTGACTTGTAATCAGTAGGTCGCCAGTTCGACTCCGGCAGTCGGCACCATTCATTCCGAAAGGAAGAAACGAAACCTTAACAGTAATGTTAAGGTTTTTTTTCGTCTGGAGTTTATACACAACCTGCGAGCTACTGATTTAATCAATAATTTAGATAAGCCAGGCAGCTCGACTACGGCACAACTTCATGGACGGAGAAGGTAAAGCGATGCAGAGTGCCGAGCCGATGCCCAGTCTGCACTTTTTCTTGGTAGGAAGCATCAAGCTCTAACCTCGGTTAGCGCTTTTTAATATCTGCTTCTAATAAAATGCATGGTCGAACTCTATACTAGATTTCATTAACACCAATAAAGCGCTCTACCCCACCTACTCTGCGCCCTATACGTGATTTAACCCTGTCATTCCAAGACCGTTACTTGTAAGAGCTAGGCACGAAATAGACAGCTTTTTGAATAACCCTGACAAAGGCATTAATCTTACCTAAGGTATGTAGGTTCATTTCTTTATTGAGATAATGTCTGCTTGCTAATTTGTTAAAGTAAAAAGGCTTAATCTGTTGCTATAAGATATTGGGGGTGGTGTTTAAGTGACTAAAACTGCAGAGTTAAATTATTAGGTAAAAACTGGGTTATGCAAAAAAAGGAGGCTGTCAGAGATGATTGTTAATGCTTCTTGGTTGACTCCGACCCCTTTTAGAAAAAACCCCGCATCACGAGGTTAGTCTTTTAGTTTGCATTTGATTCTTTATATGTCGGTATTAATCACATTGACTAGGTCTTCTTATAGACGCCAAATTCAGTTTACTTTCTAACTCTGATAAATCGGTACAATTAATATCACTATTATCGCGTAGAAATAAAGAATACAAATTAGATAAATTCGATAATAAGGAAATATCACTGATATTGTTATTAGATAAAGATAAGCTCGATAAGGATGTTAATGTTGATACCCATGAAATATCCGTGATTTCATTGTGTTGTAATTCAAGTTCATTTAGCTGGGTTAGACCTGAAAGCCTAGAAAAATCACTTATCTCATTAGAAGATAAATCTAATGTTGTTAAATTTTCTAATTGCTCAATACCTTTTAGTGACTTGATATTACGGCTTGAGCAACTTAGCCTAGTGATATCGGCAATATCTGTCGAGCCTCGTTTAATACAATTTAGAAAATTATCATCATCAAACAACGACTGATCGATAGGAGCCTCCATACAGTTAGATGAGCGGGATATTTTTGTATCAGCTAATGCTTCAACTAGAGAATCTAAATCGTCACATAAAACTAATAAATTACCTCGTATGTAAAGTGTGTTTAATTGAGTTAAGTTGAAAAGCGAACTGATATCTTCAAGACTGTCCATGTCATACACATACAATTCTTTTAATACATTCATATTTGCTAAAGCATTTAACTCAATGAGCTTTCTACTTTCACTTACATTAAGGTATTTAAGTGAGGTAGTTGACGCTAAACCATCAATATTTTCTAGTTCATCAATAGATTGTAAATCCAAATACTTAAGCTTATTGGCATTGGTAAGTCCATCTACATTTGTTAATCGAGTATTAGCTAGATAAAGAGTTTCAAGTGCGGTTGCATCTAGTAGTTCATCAACATTGGTTAAATAGGCAAACCTAAGATCTAACTCAGTTAATTGAGTTAACTTAGTAAAGTCAAATAAACTTTCAAGGTAAGTGATTTTCATTTGCAAAGATTTCAGTTGTGATAGCTCCGCCAATGCTTCAATGTTTGATAGCACGTTTTCACTAACGTTTAAGTATTCAAGAGCGATAAGGTTTGTCAAAGGCGTTAAATCTATCTTGCCAAATATATCGCTGACGTTAAGTTTAACCAACCCCGTTAACTCACTTAATGGTGATAAATCATTTAAGTTTGAATTTCCTGATAAATCAAGGTCAACTAAATTAATCAGATTAGTGATAGGGTTGATATTGTGCACTCCACTATTTTCACCTATATCTAACATTTTAAGTTTGGGCATACTGGTGAGAAAATTTAGATCAATTAAAGTAACATTACGCGCATACAGGGACTCTAGTTTAGTGAAATGACTTAATGACGAAATATTAACTATTTTATTCTGATTGCTAATATTCAATTCTCTTAATTCAACTAGCGGAGCGAAATTGTCTAAATTAACTTCAACAGCAGTCCCCCATGAATTACGATGAGATATATTTAATTTTTCCAGTTTTATTAAGGCTGAAATTGGTGAAAAATCAACCTTACTGCCTGAAACATTAAGTTCTTTTAGCTGTGTAAGTTGGCTCAAATCACTAAAATCACTTAGTAAATTTTCACCACTAATATCTAATGATGTAAGTTGTGTTAGATTATTTAAAAAACTTAATGAATTAAAAGAGTAACCCGCATTAGCCATATTCAACGTTGTCAATTGATCAAACTCTGCAAGTTTAGATAAATTAATTACATCAATATAAGAGACATTTAAACTTTCTAAATTTGTTAAAGGAAGTAAATCCTCAATATTTATAGTACTGCGGAAATAGTTTCTGTTCACAGCATTTAGATTTAGCACTGACAAGTTACTAAGCGGTAACAAACTCGCTACTAAGGTGCTGGTATCATGTATATAATTTTGACTTAAATTAATCGTAGTAAGTGCGACTAAATTACTTATAACACTGGGGTCGTTGATTTGATTGAATGATAAGTTTAAGCTAGTAAGTTGCGTTAATGTCTTTAGAGCAGAAATATCTTTTAAGTCAGCGTGAGTGATACTAACTTGAGTTAGTTTTGGAAACAAACTTAAATCATTTAAGTCGAGAATCGTATTGTTATCACAACTAATATTCTCGAGTCCCATATCTTCATTAACATATTTTGCTAAACATTCAGCCATACCTTCATCAACAATATTACCTAAAACTATTATATTATAAGCTGTAACAGCAATATCAATATTAGCACTTGAACTGTCGTCGAATTCGTCAGTAACTGTCAGTGTAAAAGAGAGTGTTTCATTTTTACTTATACTAGGTGTATTAAATGAAAGTGTCGTTGAGTCAGGCTGAGTAATCTCAACAATAGTACCGGCAGTTTGAGCCCAAAGGTAGGTTATGGCTTGCTCTTCGTAATCATTAACTTCAGGTAAATAATTAACATTAGTGCGCTCGGCAATACTATCAAGATTCATTTCTGTAATCGCAGGGGCTTTATTTGCTGTTACAGGTATATTTAATGCTGCAGTTGTTGAAGCGCCTTTATTATCAGTAACTGTTAAGGTGAAAGTTACTGTTTCATCTGTAGCTATATTTGCAGCTATAAATGAAATATTTTCTGCATCAGTTTCAAGACTTATAACCTCAGTACCTGCCGTTTGCTGCCACTGATAACTTGAAACAGAACCATCACTGTCTGCTGCAGTGGCAATAAACGAAAAGGAGCTTTGTTCAAAAATCGCCCCTACTGTCATTGCTGTAATCGTTGGCGAATTATTTGTAGGCTCAAGTGATTTTGAATCTGAACCGCCGCAACCAATGAGAGTTGAACTAACTATACATGCAGCAAGAATGTTTTTTAATACCATAAATTTCACAATAAAATTCCTAAATAGATGAATGACTTTTTTGTTGTTTTTTTTAAAGGTATACAGGAGACAGCGTAAAGATGAGGGAGTGTAATTCTGCAATCCATTGCCTAAATGTTAAAAACTATATGACCAGTGCGCTATTCTAGGTGGAGAAATGATAAGAATCAATAACGTTATTTAAGTAAATCAGTGGATACCTTTTCTTACACCTACAAATATAAATGGGTTGCCGGTTATATTTGGCAGCTCGTGCAAGATAGTCAGTGCACCATCACCTAACTCAACATAAAGTTCACTGTATTATTTTAAGGTTTGTATCGTATTTATTACTATTTTATTTACTAATAGCAGAGAAAACAGCTAGATTATTATCACACTGGTTTGGTGCATTAATGAATTATTATAGCCATCATTGCCTATTTTATTATTTACATGCTTTAAATAAGCGCCAGTTATCCTGCTGGCGCTAGTGGGCAACTAATTTCACTTAGTGACGCATCAAGCGGCAACACTTTACCGATAATGAGGCGGTTGGGCGTAAGCTTGTTATCACTTAATAGGGTTTGCTGAATATTACGGCTTCGCTCCTGAGCTAAATTGATCAGCATATTATTATCAACCACTATGTTTGCTAATAATGCAGGTTCAAGTTGGTCTATTTTCCAGCTGATTAATACATCGGACTCCATGGCTGGCGCTTCGCTAAAGTCATATGCTTGACTAAAGCTTTGGCTATAAGCATTTTCTAACAAGGCTAAGCGCTGTGCATTGCTTAGCGTTTCAGAGTTTGGATTAATACGTTGTTTGTATATCCGCTGTTTTAGAGCTTCGCTATCTTGCGGATGATAACAGCCTGTAATCTCTAATTGTAATTTAGGCCTTTGCAGTAATGCTTGTTTTAGCAAATTTAAACGGGCAATCATGGCTTCGTCTGGTGCAGGGTTACCAGCAGTAAATTCAATAGCGCCTAAATTCTCTTGGCTATCAACTAAGCCAGCAAGTAAGGTAAATGGTGAAGTAACCGCTTTAACGATTAAGTTACCTAGTGCCTGCCAAACAAGTTTACCGTAGCTAAAATCAGGATCATTTAGATTACCGCTTATTGGCATATCGATATGAATTTCATCTTTGCTGTCTTTCAATAAACTAACGGCAAGGCCTATCGGTAGGCTTGTTGCTGCTTCGCTTTCGACATTATCACCTAAATAAAACTGGTCGATAAAAATAGTGTTAACGGCATTAAGCTCTTGATCTTCAATTAAGTAATTTACATTAAGGTTTAGTTTACCCTTTTCAATTTCACGGCCGACATAAGTACCAGAGTAGGGAGTAAAGTCACTCATTTGCACATCATTTAACAGTAGATTGAAATTGGTATATAAGGATTCCGACAATAAATTCACGCTGCCGGTTAGTTTAAGTGGGGCAAACTTATTTATTTTACCTTCTAAATCAATGGTTGCTCGGCTATTCACTTTACTCGACAGACCTTTCATTGTTGCCTGTAAAGAGTCTATGCGCATCTTATAGCGCGGACTAACGGAATAATCAGTATAAACCACCGCCGACGAATTTACCTGAAAATGTTTAAGATTAATTACCGCAGAATTACCTTCTTCCACCGCGTCATGGCGACGTTCCATACGCTCTTTACGAATGGTTGATACATTAATGACACCTTGCTTGTTACGTTGGACATTAAGCCATAATTTATCAATGGTGACTTGTTCAACGTCGATAGTATTTTCTGGCTGCGCCACACTAATACCTTTAACAGACACTTTATTAATGCGTGCATAATCTTCATCTTGTTCTGTTACTCGGCTACGCCAGTTATTTACTGCCATGTCGCCAGTGATACGTAGTTTTTCAGGGCTGGGATCGGTTGATACGTTGGCGGCAAGCGGTTCGGCATAAGTAATATTTAATTTGGCATCAAAATTACCAGCAATAAGTTCTGAAATAACCCATTGATGCATATAAGGCTCAATGCTCAGTAGAGGAACTGTTTCGGCGTTAAAATTGAGCTTGGCCGTTATCGGATATAAGGACAGTTCGCCATTAACTGACAGATGACCACTTTGCTCAACAATAGCTGAAAAATCTAATGGGAATATAACCTCTGGTTGTAAACTGAAGTTATTTAAACTCATATTAATAGCAGTTAAATTTACTTGCGCTGCAATTTCAGTAGTATTATCGGTTAGTTTTAATTGGTTATTTGCTAAGGTTATTTTATCAATGGCAAGTTGAAGTTTTTGTTGTGAGGCGGTGCTGCTTTCTTTACCAGAGCTTGGGGGTAGCATTTGTAACAAGTTCAGCTCACCGTTTTTGCTACGAATAACATTTATTAAGCTGTCAGTGAGGACTATTTCCTCTAGTGTTATTTGGTTTTCAGGTAATGAATAATTAAGACCATTAATAGCAAGCTTGCCTAATTTCACATCATCACTGTGGGTACCTTTTCGTTTAATGAATAAGTCAGTAAACAGCATGTTTGCATTGTTGACCTTTAGTACCATGTTTTGTTGAGACAGGTCTATTGCATATTCGGCACTTAAATTTAACTTGCCTGAGTTAACCGCCGAAGGAAAGTCTTCTTTAAAATATTGGTACAGTGTTGGCAAACTAATACCGTCAATTTTAATTTTACCTGCAGATCGTAACGGTAAAATAGTGACATGGCCTTCCCACTCAAGACTTGAACCGATAACGCCACCCGCTGAGGTTGCTTTTAGCTTGTAGGGACTATTTAACTCTCTTTGGGTGGTGAAATTATCGAGTTCGATATTTAAAGGGCCAACATTGGCATCAAATGGCTCTTGTTTGGCGTGGTCGGTAAAGCGCAAATTTAATTGCCCAATATTTAACCGCGAGATTAAAATCTCCGGAATAACATCTTCTTTAGCTTTTCCTCCTAGTTTAGTGGTGTTTTGAGCAGCAATAAGCTCGTCAAAATTACTGCTGCCATCTTGGTATATCTGGTAGTGCAGATGTGGAGCTTCTAGGGTGAATTCATCAAAAATCCATAACCAGTTAAATAATGAAGACATTTGAAAATTGATAAATAACCGATTAAAACCAATGAAATCTTCACTATGTTTATCGAGTATTTTTAATTGTTTAATTTCAAGAGATAGGTAAAAGGGATTGATAGATAGATCTTCAAATTGCAAGGTATATGATGAATTTTCATTCACCATGGTAGGTAGTTTTTCTTTGAGCAAATATGGCGTAAATAAACCTAACAGTAAGGCATAAATGACGACAACACTTAAAGCTATTAAGGTTGCTTTTAATAACTTTTTGTTATTTTGAACAAATTGATTGAACGACATGATTTAACTGCACCTCTATCCATCTACTTAATTGTTATTTATAGTAATTCATCTGTATTACCAATACTACTGCGTTGTGTTTAAATCCTATTTATTCTGTTGATTTGAACCTTTAAAAAAAACCAATTCTATAAAGAATACATTTGATATCAATTCAAAGAGGACAAAGGGCTTAAAGAGGTCATTTAACTTTTGTTAAACCATGATCATGGTTACAGTAATATCAACTGAGTTGTCTGAATTTAGTTGCCACATCATGTTGTTAAGGCTTCTTTCTTAATGCATAATTTATCTCATCCGTAAGTCGTAAATCAAATGTAGGCTGGTATGATTGGAAGGCTAGTTTGGGACGGGTTTCTAAGATCTGTCTGTAGAGTTACTTCAAAAAGAACGGAATAAATTATTTAACCAAATATTTAAACAAAGAAACGAGATTAAACATAACAACTTATATTTATTCGGTAACTAACTTAAACATTATAACAATGGAAACAACATGAAAATTCATACTATTAGCAATAAAGTGAAAAGCCAAACTACTTTTATTTTCATTCATGGTAACTCCTCATCATCAAGTGTTTTTCAAACCATACTAAACTCAGATTTACCTTATTCTTTACTTGCTTTTGACTTGCCGGGTCATGGAAAATCAGCGTTTAGTATGAATATAACTGACTATAGCTTAGAGCATTATAAGCAGGTGTTATTAACGCAAGTCAAACAACAAACTGGCGATATTATTTTGGTAGGTAATTCTTTAGGTGGCCATATAGCCATTGAAATAGCGCCGCACATAGCTAATTTAAAAGGCCTAATAATTATGGGAACCCCGCCTGTTAAACGACCACTGAATATTGAAGAAGCAATCACGGCTAATGAATCATTACCTGTGTTTTTAACTGCCAAATCAACTAATGATGATATTGAGAAAGCAATACGGATAGCTGTGGTTAATAAAAATGTGCGCAAAAATATAATAACAGACTTTAACAATACGGACCCTAAAGTGCGTACTGCAATTAGTAAAGATCTCACTAACGACTGTTTTGCCAATGAATATGAAATTTTTCACTCATTGACTTGTCGTAAATTAATCATTCAAGGTAAACAAGAGCCTACAGTAAGTACTCTCTATTTAAGCACACTAGCTAAAACTGCAGGCGCTGAACTAAAGATCATTGATAAATGCGGACATTACCCAACGATTGAGCAGCCCCAAAAAACAATTCAATTGCTGAAGGATTTTGCCAAACAGTGCGGCGCATCTTAACCCAGATTAATAAGCGCCAATCAATTGAAAGGCATCGGCAAAGCGTATCAAGTCATGTAAATTTTTTACGTTAATTTTTTCATAAATATTTCTACGATGTGTACGCACAGTATGATTAGAAATATTATATAAAATGGCTATCTCTTTAGATGTCATTCCATTACCAAGCAATTGTAAAATATTTTTTTCTTGCTTGCTCAACGATTGAAATCTACGCCAAGCATTCACATCTGCCAACGTAGTATCTAGCATTTTATGAATATACGCGCCAAATTCCGAAAAATCTTTTAAAAGATATGAGATGCTAAAAAACTCATTATCCCCAGTGATCATTTTACTAGAGGCAACCCATTGTTGTTCATTTTCAACGTCATACAGTTGATAGTATGAACAAAGTGAATGTTTATCGTTTTCTTCACTGAACGATTTTATTTTAGTAATACTGTGCGCTAATACGGCTTTATTTGCCTTTTTTTCTAGTTGAAAAATATCGGGAGCATTACCAGGCTCTATTTCAAACACATCTAAACCTAATTGATTACCCCAACGCCAATTTAATGAATTTCGCTCACTTTGAAAAATGATAAAGGGCAAGTGCTCTGCCACTTGATAAAAAATATCAGGTTGAGTTTCTAATAATTTAGCAAAGTAATAAATTTGCTTAGAATTATTTGTAACTATTTCATTTTCCGTATGTAATTTAGCCATTCCTTTGCCTTGTAAACCAACCTCTTTAGTAAAAATATACCACATATGCAGTATGGAATATAAATAACTTACACAATACACTAAAAGAGATATTGAAATAAATTAAACATATTAAAACTAAGGTTCCTCAGATGAGCAAGATGATGATATTTAACAAAAAAATCAAAATATTTTTACTTCCGATATTAGCAAATATAATGTTATGGGGTTGTGGAAGCGACTCTGAAGAAAAACTAGACCTGCCAATCAATCAAAGCCCTACCGTAACCATAAGTGGCGACACCAGCATTGCTGAAAAGCAGCTATTAAACCTCACGGCCAACACTGCAGATACCGATGGCACTATTGCCAGCATTAGCTGGTCAGTAACCACAGGTGAAGGCATAACACTGAGTGGTGCTGAAAGTGAAAATGTTAGTTTTACAACACCAAATATAGATACCGACACTATTATCACCCTGACGGTTGTCGTAACAGATAACGACGGTGCAACGGCAACTCAAGAAATTTCCATTACGATTACGCCAATCAAAGCGGAGCTGACGATAACGGGGTTAGTTACTGACAATATAATCAAAAACTCCGATGTGGAAATTGTTATTGATGGCGAAGTGTTTACTGCAACAGCTGATGAAAATGGCGTCTATACCATAACTATTACTGTTGATGAGTCATTAATTAATGAGCTAGTAAAAATACATGTTTTGGGTGATACCAGTATAAATCCAGAAGTTGAATTTGTTTCACAACTTGGCTCACTATCAAGCTTAATTGCACAAGCCGGCGCTGATGGAACTTTAGTCAAAGAGGATAACTTTGGCGTTAATGTAACAAATGTAACTACCGCAGAATATGCTTTAATTACTCGTGATGGCACAACACCGACAACCGACGAAGAACTTAATACGGCAATAGCTGCGGTAAATAGCGATGAGAAAAACACCTTAGCTGCGTTAATCAAAATTATTGTTGATAATGACGATTACGAGCTACCGAACGGTGTGACCACTACACTGGAATTTGTGAATGACAACGCAACGGCTACAGCATTTGAGCAAGAAATTATAGCACAAGAGCCGACGTTAGTTACCGAAACCATTAGTACCATTATTAATGACAATAGCTTAACGGTTGAATCGGGTATTGTCGGCACGTGGGATATTGGTAGCGAAACGATAACCTTTACTCGCTCAGGTCATTATGTACATATTGCTACAGAAGCTGACGATGATGATGGAGATGATTGTCGTGGTCAAATAGGTTATGAAATTGGTTCCTACACATGGAATAAAACAACAGGTTTTTTAAGTTTTACCACCACGGAAGATACTAATGGTTGTTATGGCTTAAATAATAAACAACCTCTGAATACGCTAATAGCTGAGACTAGTCTATTTACCGTTACTGAAGACACGTTAACGGTTACTGAAACTGATGAGTCTTATGATTTTCCACGTCTTATCAGTGAAAGCAACCCCTTTGTTGGTGGCTATTATTTACAACAAACTAATTTTAGTAATGATTTATCCATGCTAATCACGCTAGATGATAGTAAAAGTGTTCTACTGTTTCACCTTAATTCTAGTACTCTGCCAGCAGGAATTAGTTACTTATTTATCATGCGAAATTATAGTTATGACGCTCAGTCTTCACAACACATAGTACATTCACAAAAAGTCTATGTTGACGGCAATATAACCAGTGAACAAAACGAAGAGGTAAGACGCACGCACATTAGTGTACAAAGCAATGTCATCTCAATGACCAAAGAAGACAGCACGAGTTTTATTAATAATAGCTATACCACCTCCACGCAAGATTATTTAACTAATGACCTTATTATTGGTAATTTTAGCGGTACTCTTAGCGGTAGTGGCGATGATAGTGACATCGCCTTTAATGTTAGCTTTAATGAAGATGGCACCGCTCACGGCAAGAGTGAAGACGGAGGTTCGTCGTTTGAATGGAAAATTCATTTTGGCCAGTTATTGATCTCTCAAGATGACGGCGCTACAGAGATTTGGTCAGCGGGTAACCTTAGTAATGATACTTGGCAATTCACGGTTACTCAATATGATGAGGAGGGTAACTTTAATGGTAGTTCTGCCGGCACTTTTACTGCCTCAGATATTGTAGTATCTGCGCCAACTAAATTATTTATTGAACCATTATTCTCATTTGAAAAAACGGATGGAGCAGTCTATGGAACCGGGGCGGTTCAGAGTCCAACCGTTGCTGAAAAGCCTTTACTATTAGACATTTACCAACCAACGGGGGACAACGTTCCAATGTTAAGACCTGGCGTGATCCTTGTTCATGGTGGTGGTTTTCAAGTCGGCGATAGACTTAAACAAGCAGAAAATGCGCAGCAATTTGCACAAAGAGGTTATACCGCAGTATCAATTGATTATCGTTTAACATCAGATGATCCTGCGACTACGGGCAGTTCACTTATACTGAGGGCTACATTTGCTGCAATCGAAGACACATTGAAAGCGGTTAAATGGATGAAAGATAATGCAGAAGATCTAGGTGTTGATCCTAATAGAATAGTTTTAGGTGGGTATTCTGCTGGCGCAGTTGCATCATTATATGCAGCCTTCGCCGATCAAGGTGAAGAGTACAAAGTGCAAGCAGTACTCGATTTAGCTGGTTCTCATATTAATGTAGCAAATTATATAGATGCCAATGATCCTGCTTTGTTTATTGTTCATGGTGTATTGGAAATTAACGAAGGCGTTGATGCTATCGAAGCCGCAGCTAAAGAAGCAGGCATTAAACATGCTATTTATCATCTTGATGGTATTGGTCACGCTGAAACGTTATATGAGCTAGATCATTGGGTAGAAGATGGTGTAGCTCTACGCACTCTGTTATCACAATTTCTCTATGAAGTACTTGATTTGGAGAATTTAGGAAAATAAAACTGCGGAATATAGGAAGGAAAATACCATTCCATTAAGTTAGCTCTCTCTCAGAGCTTTCATTTTCTCAGCCACCTGATTCTTCTCAAGATGGACATAACGCATGGTGGTTGCGATATTTGAATACTTGCGGGGATTATTACCGTTTTTTAACAGTGAAAAATCCATTGGTGATGTGCCCTTATTATCATTTCTAGATTTCAACACCTGATACACGCGATTTGACATATATAACACCGCTTTATTATTCGTCTTTGAACATTTAAATAATTCACCTAGAATGACTACAATTATAAACAATAAAAGTCAGCCTAAGCTGACTTTTATTAAAAACTTGCACTTTAATTTAACTAGGAGCGCCTTTAGCAATAAGATACTCTCAAATTTCTGTTGTTCTGACACCATTGAATCGGCTTATTAATTCATTACCTTTTACAGTTTCAACCTCTAACTTCCTTTCTTATTTACAGAATGTGGTGTGTCCAATACTTAAATGAACGTGATTAAGCAGTGTATTTATTTCAAACTAAAAAGTAAGCATCAAAATATCTGACTCTATATTTTCCATTATTGAAAATATTAATTTTTGGCAATCATTAACCAAATCAAATTTGAAATTAGAGTCAAGTGCAGAAGTCATGATCAACTGAGTTTTAGTTGATTTTAAATTCATCTGCCAAAGCTCAATGCCATCTGTTTCCAACAAATAGTAAACTGAATTTGAACAAACCTTAAAATTTGAACTACGAGAAACATTGTCCACTATTTGTCTCTCTTTACCTGTTTTTAAATTCAACAGCCAAATACCTTGTTGTCGATACTTAGTAAAGTATAACGTTTCATCAACGTCATTAACTTTAACTTGATAACCGCCCTTTTGGCTTATTTGAACAGTACTTTGTGCCTGGAAGTTATAAGCCCAAATTTGCCAATCGCCACTTTTATCTGAAGTAAAATATAGAGTAGCACCATCAGATGAAAATATTGGGAAAGCAGCACTTTGTCCATTTAGTTTAATAAGTTCAACCTTTTGTGTTTGTGTATTTATCAAGTACACCTGCTTGTCACTGGTAGCAATCAATGCTTGTATTCCATCAGGGTGCCATGCATAGGTATCTATTTTGTTGTTTTCGGGGAGTGACTCTATCGGTAATACCCCGTCTTCTTTTTCCAACCATAACTGCAACTCACCATTTCGGTTTGACAAAAATAACAAGGAAAGTGCATCGCTTGAATAAACGGGTTGACTATCAATACGGCTTGAATTAACCGCTAATTTAATACTTGGTGTTATGAGTAACTCTTCAGCTGCGTTTTGAGTAATATTACTCTGCCATAGATCAACATCAGCTGTTTTGACTGAATAAACAATATGTTTACCTGAAGCACTTAAGTAAGGAGAGTTAATTGATTGTGATGATTGATATAAGGTTTGAATATCACCTGTTGCTACGTTGAGTAACTTTAATTTTCCACCCGAGCGATTATCACTAAAAATAATGCTTTTTTCATCTGGTGTCCAACTTGGCGTCCAACTTAAAAAGCCTAATTCAGTAATTTTTCGCAGCTCTTTTGTCAGTAAGTTTTTTACAAAAACTTGATTGTTGCCCCAATATTTATTGCGAAAAAACAATAGCTGTTCACCACTTGGCGACAACGCTAATTCATTATCACCATAGTAATTATCTTCACGCCTGGTTATTTCATCAACTTTTAAGGTACTTAAATGTAATTGATAAATTTGATATGGCATTGAGCTATTTATTCTATCGGTGAAATATACTGACCTATCGTCAGGCGCCCATACAACATTACTGTAATGCTCTACAGCGCCACATTGATAGAGTTCTTCAACCTCAAGCGGTTGACTATTTTTGTCTAACGTTAACAAATTAAGATGACAGCTATTATTTCCTTTACGGAAAAAAATTATTTTACTCTTATCATGAGATATGGCTGGCGAACGATCATTAAATTCAGAATCCGTTAATTGTATTCTTTGCTGCCGGTCACGTTTTTTTAAATATAAATGATAAGGCTTATTAACATTTTTACGGTGGCGATATACTAACCACAATGCATCTTTCGATAAAGAAGCATCGTATTCGAAGCCCTGCTCACTGGTTAACTGTTCAAATTTTGGATTGGTTATCTCAAAAGACATGTTTGTTGGTGGCGTGAGATTTTTCCAATTTATAAGCAATAAGATCAAGATGAAAAAGAAGCTAAGCAATGCTGTTTTTTTGGAAGCTAACTTCAGTAGCTGCGAATTAGTGGATGAACTGTATTTAGCTGAAATGATTTTATTTTCATTTTTATTGATGTCAGCGCCAGCAATATTTTTTACTTCAGCAATTAACCTATAGCCTTTTTTAGCAATTGTTTGAATGTAACGAGGAGACTCGGCATTATCAGACAATGCCTTTCTCAGCAGACCAACAACTCGATTAACAGCACCTTCACTTACTTGGGATTGCCATACATCTTCCATCAATTTTTCACGAGAGATAACTTCATTGACATGGCAAGACAAATAATAAAGTAACGCCATCACTTTTGGCTCAACAATTTGGCGTTGGCCATTATGCGAAATGGTATTTAATTCTCTCTCAATGGTAAATTCACCGACCGAAAATATTTTTGATAATGGCTGTATCACTAAACGTCCTCATTTTTTACTTATTATACCAAGTGAATTAAAGAATTGATCAAAATTCAATGAGGATAAATGTTCAAGTTCAAGGCGCGAGATTGAGCAATAGCTGGCTATTGGGATTGAGCGCAACATAGAAATTGGATATTTAGACCAATGAAGATGATGGATTCATTATTTCACTTGGTATCATACCGTGTTCGACATAGGGATTTCACTAGCTAATCTATTGAAAACAAATAAAATCATCAAAAAATCATCAAAAAATTTCAAGAATATCACCACCTGAATATTGTTAATCATCAACTTAACATTAAAGATGCACCTCTATTAATTACTCAGGAAAACACATGAAAATAACAACATTGATACTCTCTAGTTTACTTATATTAACCGCGTCTGTATTTGCACATGAAAAAAAATCTACTGCCCGTAATATTGCTCAAGTACTTAAATCACCAGAACGACCTCAACAAGATAAAGTAAGAGACACAGCTAGAAAACCTGCTGATATTTTAGCTTTAGTCGACATTCAACCTAATATGACCGTTGTCGACTTTATTGCAGGCAGAGGTTATTACACAGATTTATTTGCTCGACTCCTTAATAATTCAGGAAAACTGTACAGCATTAAAGGTAAGGTAGAAAAAAGAGACTTATCACAATTTACTAATATATCGGTATTACCGTCACTTGATTTATCCCAGATAAAATCGCCCGTTGACCGTATTTTCACCGCACTTAATTACCATGACATTATCAATAATCCAAGTATAGATCGCCAAGAACTATTAAAGACAATTCACAGAAAATTAAAAGATAACGGTTACTTTATCGTTATCGACCACAATGCTGCCGCAGGTACAGGAAAATCACAAACTAAAAAGCTTCATCGCATTGAAAATACCTTTGTGCTCAACGAAATAATCAAAGCTGGCTTCATTTTAGACCGTTCATTAAGTGTATTAGCAAATCCTAATGACAATTTTACTGCTGACGTTTGGCAAGAAAGTACCAAAGGAAAAACTGACCGTTTTGTCTATCGTTTCAAAAAAGTAACTAAAGGATAAAATTATGTTACGACTATTTATATCCGTTATTTTCATTTTTACTCTAGGTTCAAGTAATGCCGTAGACGCAGAAAAAGGTACAACCGAAAATGCAATAATGGATCCTCGTATCACTGAAATAGACGAGCCTATAATTATCGCTAAAAAGTTTACTTTCAGCTCTGAAATACTTGGAAATGAGCGTACATTTTATGTTCATTTACCCAAAGGATATCATCAATCTAACCAGAGCTATCCGGTTTTATTTATTACTGACGGTGAGCGAAAAACATTAAGAATAGCTTCAGTTACCCATGAGCTATCTTATTTTGCTAAACGCATTCCACCAATGATTGTCGTTGGTATTGCAAATGATGGGACAAGAAGAGAAAACCTGAGTTTGTTACCCAGTTCTATGCAGTTTCTTTCTTTCATTACTAAAGAGCTTAAACCTTATATTCATCAACAGTACAGAACCAATGATGAAAATTTGTTCTTAGGAAGTTCAGCTGGAGGTCAATTTGCAATTAGAGCATTGTTAGAAACACCTGAAGAATTTGACGCTTACTTTGCTATAAGTCCAAGCTTATATTACAACGACTATCACTTAGAGAAAAAAGCGAAAGAGCTCGCATTAACCAAGCAACAACTAGATAAAACCCTCTATTTAAGTTTAGGGAATGAAGGCATAGTAATGGGCGTAGATGAATTCGCATTAAACTTAGCTAAATACCCAATTAAAGGCCTAAGGTGGACATTTACTAAAGTTGAAGAAGAAACTCATGGCTCAATATCAATGAAGCAAGCATACAACGGGTTACAAAATTATTACTCATCATGGGCGCCAACTCACTTTAACAATGTAAACGACTTTGAGCGTAAAGGCGGCTTAGCAGCACTAAAAGCTAAATATGAGAATGAAACTCCTGCCGTTGTTCCATTCAAAGTACTCAATAGTATTGCTAACCTCTATTTTTACTCAAATTATTATCAACAAGGGATCGAACTAGCTTTACTTAACATAAAGAACCATCCGAATTCGATTTTTGCGAAATACAATTTAGCAGAGTTTTATGGTGATATCGATAACCATGAAAAAGCATTAAATTATTATCAACAAGCCTTAGACATAGCCACTTTGAACAAGAACCCAAAGAGAGTAAAAACACTTAAGCAAACAATAGAAAAATATAAACTCAAACTAAACTAAAAACATAAATTAAATTCAGGGACTGTTCCATTATATTATTTTTCATCAATGGAATTCCCATTAACCTTTATTACTTATGAAAAAAGAGTCATTAAAATGAAATACATCAAACACATTATTTTCACTTTATTTATATGTTTCTCATCAACGGGTTTCTCAGCGATAGTTGTCTCATCAACAGCAATATCTTCAACTAATAACTCACACGCTGA
Source organism: Colwellia sp. (assembly GCA_022969175.1). Taxonomy (GTDB): domain Bacteria; phylum Pseudomonadota; class Gammaproteobacteria; order Enterobacterales; family Alteromonadaceae; genus JALJPB01. Next base: position 18,970 of record JALJPB010000038.1, read on the forward strand.
TGATGAGACTTTAAAAATATTATTTATCGGGAATAGTTTTACCGGCAGAAGTTACCTACCTACTGTTCTACAAGAAATCGCGAAATCAAATGGCAAGAAAATAGTAATTAAAGCAGAAATACAAAATGGTACCTCACTTTACCAACATTGGGAAAAGGGAATAGCTCAACAAAAAATATCAGCTGAAAAATGGCACTATGTCATTTTGCAAGACAACAGCGCCAGTGCTTTTGAACATCCAGAAAAAACGATTAAATATGGTGTGTTATTTTCGAAATTGGCGACACAACAAGGAGCAAAACCATTACTTTATAATACATGGGCTTACAAAGGGATCCCTACTTGGATTGAGAATAAACAATATGCAGATATCCGCGAAGAGTTTAAAATTTTTGTACCTAACATGTATCAAAAAACTAATGCGCTGTATCAAAATATAGCCGATAAAAGTGAAAGTAGCGTTGTTCCTGTTGCTCAGGTTTGGAAGGTAATGAACGAAATAAATTCATCGGTAGCTTTACATGCAGTAGATCAATCACATCCATCACCAACAGGAACTTATTTAACCGCGGTAGTTTTTTATAAAGCAGTATTTAATGAAGTTCCTAAAGTACTACCAGCCAAGTTACAAACACAACGTAACCAGCAGAAAATGACTGAATTGATCACGATTAATATTAATGAAACGCTATCTCAGCAAATACTAACAGCTGTAAATTCAGTAAGTTATAAAATATTAGGGTATTAGCACCCCGTACTTATATGGCTGTTCTTGTACCTCTACAAAGTTTCCATGGAGTTGTGTCACTAGTGGCACAACTCCATGGAAACTTTATGGATATAGGAGGTAGAGCGAAACAGGATGCCAAAGCAGAGTCGGTATCATTAATTCACAAAGGAATAAAATAACTAATTGTGACGGTATATGCTTAAATTAGACTTAATTATCGGATTAATTTTTATTGTAAACTATTACTCCAAATGGTTATTTATTTTAAACTTTCAAAATATTGCAGCAATTAAAAGCTCTACTATACTCATTATTGAACATAGTCTATTTTATTTTAATCAGTATTTAAGGATGAATAGGTAAATTGGAGTTCCCATGAATAATACGATAATTGTTGTTGTTTTTATTATTGTTTCTTTAACTTTCACAGTAATCCCCAAGTCATACGCTTATTCAGGGTTAGACAGTATTTGCCTTTTTATTGCTGAAAACGATAAAAACAGGTTGAGAAAGTTATTAAAAACTAATCGTGTCAAAATCAGAAAGTTGTATCCCGATATGCGCTGTAACGATAAATCGTTATTGCAGTTTGCTATAGAAAAACAAGCCAAGGAAGTTGGTATGTTTATAGTGAAAAAAATTCCGGCTTCGTTATTGAAGAAAAAAGGAGACTTAAAATGGGCTGAAGATAATGGTTATGCCGACTCTGAGATTACAACTGCTTTGAGAGAACGTATCGGCGGCTAAATAAAGTAAGCAACCTTCCAGGTTAAGTGTACGAGAAAGGTTTCACTTTTAATTCTTCTGGTGACAATTATATTGGTTGTTCTTTCATATTATTAAAACCTTTTACTATTAACCATACAGACATGATGATTTCATTGAGGGCGATTGGAATATAGAAAATAACAGCTATAAAGGTTGGCGTTTCTACGTTGAATAAATTTAAAGTGGAGATGATAAAAGCCATGATAATCGCAATAATCCCCCAGATAGTGAGCCATTTTGGCATAATTTCAGATTTAAACATCGAGTAATAGAACATCAACGATCCGATACAGAAGAATAATAGCCCAATGATATAAGAGAATGATCGAGTTTCTTGAAAAAGATCTCCCATAAGCTTTAACATTTCTATTGATTCAGGTGCTGCGTTACTAGATAGCTGACTTAATATTAAAACTGGGATGGAATGGATTTCAGTCAATACAAACATCAACGCTTCTAAACTTCTAAAAATAATATAGCCTATCGCTAGATAGATGCTCTGCTGTTTAAGCAGCGGAAACATTACCATCACAATACCTATGGTTGCTGCAGCCGATAAAAAGTGAATTATCAACCCCAACATCCAAGTTGTTTTATTAGCAAATGCTATCGCTAAATAGTTATCGTCATACATTAAACTTTCTACTAAATTTGAACCATACAGACTGGTAACAAAAACGAATAGAAACAAAATACCGACAATGACCCCTGACTTTTTATTCGTGTACATGTAATATCCTCTTATCCTTAATTGACAATATAATTTGATTGCCATATTTCTATCTACTCCCCCGACAAATAAAATAGTTTAAGAGGGTAGAATTGCTATTAACGTGTCTTACTTCTTGTTATTTTTCTGTTCTACTTTTTGAAGATTAAATTTTGTTAAACCTTCATCACTCATAATGGCAAGAGAAATCAATCAAACTTTAACGTCATTAAGATTGATTAATGGAACACGAGTTTTCAAACATTTTTGTATCACTACATAAAAGACTTGGTTCTAAGGCATAGTCATTAGCTAAATAGAAGAAAGCGGTTAAGTTATCAGGGGATAACCCGAGAAATTTATCAAAACATTTGCAACCATTTTTCATTGATGACGAAACACTGAAAGTTGCCATGTTTTCAGCTTGTTTAAAATTAGCCATACCAAAATCAGACCAAGATTTTAAATGCTTAATTTCAATTGCTATACTTTGGCGGAATAGTTCAATTATTTGTTCAAACTGATTTTTTGCAATCATTATCTGTCTGAGATAATGATGAACATTTGAATGATGGGGATTTTGCCGACTATAGCTTGGGGAAAACGTTTCAAGGTTAGTGAATTTTTTGGCTTCAAAGAGCTCAATCCCATACGTTCGATTAGCTTCTTCCGCAGTGAAAAAGAATGGGTGCCACAAAGTAATAATTATTGAAAATTGCCTTCGAATATATGCTCTAAACATACCTAACTCCCTTTAGTCGTCTCTTTTAGTGAGATTAATATCACTGCAGATAATGATAGATCATTGTCGATGGTAATAAATAGCCTTAAACATATGCCTTAACTAACGATAACATCAGTTCTTATTGTTGAAAATAAAAAAGGTTTTCCAATTGTATCAATTTATGAACAACTCAATATGTTTCCAAGAGGAAGAAAGTCTGCATCTCGGCTGTAGCTTCACATGAGTTTAGGTTGGCGCAAAAAACTATACTTTAATCCAAAACTTATTTTTATGAGCTATTCTTATTTTATCATGTAATTCAATATGTAATTCGATGAAAATAAAAGATAGCCAATTTGTTAAAGAAGATAAATATAGAATTCGAACAGAGTTAACTGAATTCTTATCACAACCATCCGATAAAAAAGAGCGACCTTGTCCAGGTTGTCGATTAAGTTTTCCAGACTGCCCAAGTATTCATTCAACTAACCATTGCTCATATAAATGTGAAGAAGCCCATAAACAAATGTCAAGTGACCCGATAAGGTATCCTATTGAGCCTAATATTGTATCAATGGTTTACTGCATGTATACACTAAGGCTACTCATGCCTTGCTGGAGCTGTGAAGGTCATGAAAACAGTGACAATGAGATAATAAAATTCCCCAAGGTTTGGTTTTATTCAACTTCGTCTTTTTATGTAAAGTTAGTTTCTCAAGCTATCTCATCATTTAGAAGCAAACGTATAATTCATTACCCTTGGTTAGTGAAGATATTGCCTTATTCACAATCTATGTTTACTTTGACTTACAGTTTAGAGCCTGCCATCGAATTAGACACAAATTATCAGCTGTCATTATTACAAAAGGACATTGTTACTATCGCTGATAATTTACGCTTTGAAATGTTTAAATTAGCCGAAAAATACATTGAAGAATCTAATAAATCTCCGTTTAGGGCTAAAACGCTATGAATCTCGTTCATACAGATGGTTATGAAAACATCTACAGCGATGATATTGATAAAATCATAGCTTCATTTGCGCCTTCCTTTCATTATCAACGTTTAATCGCTATCGATAATTACCCTTCAAATATTGTTAAATACTTTCAAAGTTCAATAAAAGGAAGTTTATTTGAGCACTGTAAAAAAGCCAAGATACCTTATAGCTTTGGCTTTGAAAGGTTTGGGCTAATTATTAATTTTGATAAAAAAACCGAATTGAAACTGCATAATGAAGAGATGCAATTGATACCGGAAATTAAAACACTTGTTGAACAGTTTGGCGTAGTAATCCTTAAGAATGCATACCTAACAGCCTCTATCGCCAACATGTTCCATCGGAATAATTTTGCCCACTTAAACTTCCATGTAGATAGAAATGACATTCATGACAATCGTTATTCGTTATATACCAGAAGCCCTTTTGATGAAGAACAACAGTATCCTAGAAAGGCTTCGACGCTTTTCATTGACAATGCAGTAGGGTTTCTTCAAGCAAGATTAGAAGGTCTAGTAAAAGAGGGAATAATTGGCCGCCAGTTAAAATATGAAATATTTCGAGATACTGAAATTAATCAACTGTTTGGCTCTGTAGTATTAGAGCAACCATGGGGTGAGCCTTTTGGTATTGGTGAGATAGCAGTAATAAATAATAATACCGTTTTACATTCAAGTTATAAGCATGGTTTAGATAAAGGCTATCGTATTGGTGCTAGATATCTTTTTTAACGGAAACGACCGATAGTCGATCACTCAATTTCACTGAGATAAATCACTTTAATCTAGCTATTACATAATTTTAAAACTTTATCTAAACGATCTATTAAGTAACAGTAACAGTAGCAGTAGCGCTAGTGCCTGCCCTATAGATAGCCTCGTCCTCCACCAATGATTTTCATTTAAAGAGCGATTAAAAACGACCGATGATAAATTACTAGTTATCTATCATAAACTGTGCATAATAACGGCTCTTTGAACTTTCGCCCTTAGCCGTATAACCTATTAATAAGCCACTGATATGATAAAAGACATTTCGAATTTACCCGCTAAACTTGAAGCGTTATTGACGGCTCAGAAAAATAAAAACTCTGAGGGAAAAGTCGCTGACTACATTCCCGCACTTGCCAAGGTTGACCCTAATCATATGGGGATTTCTGTAGCCACTATTAATGGAAATGTTATCGGTGCAGGTGACAGTCAAGTTCCCTTTTCTATTCAAAGTATTTCTAAAGTGTTTGGATTAGTGATGGCAATGAATCGCATTGGCGATGATTTATGGCAACGAGTTAACATGGAACCTTCAGGCCAACCATTTAACTCAATTATTCAGCTTGAATGGGAAAAAGGCATACCACGTAACCCCGTTATTAATGCCGGAGCATTGCTCGTAGCTGATGTATTAACAAGTAATTATTCAGCCAGCAAATTAGCATTTTTGAGTTTTATGCGCACTCTTGCCTCAGACGACAATATTTTCATTGACAAAAAAGTCTATCAGTCGGAGTTAACACACGGCAGTCGCAATGCTGCTTTAGCTTATTTAATGAAGAGTTTTGACAATATTCAGTCTGACATTCCAGAAGTCTTAAGTCACTACTTTACCCAATGTTCAATAGCAATGAGTTGCCAACAATTAGCAAAAAGTTTACTTTTTTTAGCAAATAAAGGTTTAGATCCCATTAGCCAAAAATCAATATGCTCGGCGCGAGATGCACATAGAGTGAATGCAATATTATCGACTAGTGGCATGTATGACCAATCCGGAGAGTTCGCATTTTCTGTCGGCTTACCGGCAAAAAGTGGAGTTGGTGGCGGCGTAGTTGCTATTGTACCTGGTTATGGCGTTATATGTACTTGGAGTCCGCCATTGAATACTTTTGGAAATTCTGTCATTGGCACTAATTTAGTTTCGGGCTTGGCCGAAGAACTTGGTTTATCTATCTACCATTAAGTCCACTTTCACCTTTTTATACATTGAATATGATTTAACTTCCTTTAATAAGTTTAATCATATGTTTGTAACTTTTTCCAACAGGTATTTGTTGCTGATTATTCATTTCAATAATTTTATTTTCAATCGAAATTATTTGACTCTTTTGCACTATGTACGATTTATGAATTCTCAAAAATTCCTCGTTATCAGACACTAACTCTTTCTCAAAAGAAATTAATGTCCGTGGTGTCAGGTATACTTTGTCATTTACCCATACTTTTACATAATTACCATAAGCTTCTAAAAAGCTGATTTGATCAATAGCTAATTGGATTAGCTTTTTATCTACCTTGATGAATAAAGTTTTACTTTTTGTTTCTTCAACCGCATTTGTCACATCTTCTTTCTTAAATTGAAACTGTTGGTGCGCTTTATTGACTGCTTTCAAAAACCGTTCAAATCGATAAGGCTTTAATAAATAATCACATACATCTAAATCAAAACTTTCAAGGGCATATTGCCGGTACGCTGAGGTAATAATGACTTGGGGTTTATTGTTGAGTACTTTTAAAAAATCAATACCTGAAAGCTTAGGCATATTGATATCAAGAAAGAGTAAATCAACTTGTTGCTGATTTAAATACCCCAGCGCTTCTATTGCGTTATAAGCTTGATGGATAACTTCTACAAATGGCAGCTCAGTTAAATAATCCAGAATAATTTCATGAGCTAAAGGTTCATCATCGATGATCATTGCTGTTAACTTAATCATTAGCTGTTTCCAAGCTATTTATGAATGTAGCGCCATTAAGATTAATACAAAGCTGGGCGGTAAATTTGTTGCTCTGATGAGTTAACGAAAGTTGATAATTGTCAGGATAAATTAATGTTAATCTGCGTTTTAAATTGGCTAATCCAATACCTTCTTCAATTGTTTTACTGCTCTGTTTTCCAAGCATGCTTTCTTGCCCTAGAGTGGTTTCTTGTTCAATTGAGTTCTGACATATAAAAGTGAGCTGCTGGTCTTTAACGGTAATTTCAATATGCAAATAACAATCTTGTGTTGCCAATTCAATGCCATGTTTAAAGGCATTTTCTACCAGTATAATTAATAATAATGGCGATATTACACTTTGCTTATCATCAAGTGTAACCTCTGTTTTAAGTGAAAGTTTATTACGCAGTCTAATGCTTTGAAGGTTGATATAGTCATTAATGTAGCTAATATCTTCCTCAATCAATACACTTCGCTCTTGACCACGGTAAACAACATACTGCATTAATTCAGCTAGTTGAAGAACAACCTCAGGCGCTTGCTCTGATTTTTTTCGGCATAAGGCATACAGATTGTTTAAGGTATTAAAAAAGAAATGCGGGTCAATTTGTTGTTTTAACAATCGTAATTCAGTTTGAATATTTTCTTTTTCTAACAAATTAAATTGACTGCTCTTTTTATGCCATTGCATCACTAAAATAACAGGCAGGCTAAGTAACATCACCGCCAAAAACACTCTGCCATTATGCCAATCGAAGGCATCAGCTTTAACGGCAGGGATAATAGGTTCGCCCATGCTATTGATAGGGAATAACAAATACAGCTCAATTAATATCGGATATAACAAAACCACAATACTTATCACCGCACAAAGGTAAATTAACATGCCTCTTTTTGCTAATACCGACTTAACTAATACGTGATAATTAAACCAATAAAAAATATAACCGCAGAAAAACAAACAAAATAACTGGAAAGCTAAACTGATGGTAGTCAAAGGGTGTTCGGCAATTTCACTAAAATTAATGGTTGATGGAATGGAATTACTTTTGGCCCACAAAGATAAATCAGAACTGATAAGCAAAGCAGCATAAATTGAAATAAATGCCAAAAAGAATAAGATCAGTTGATTTAAACCGACATTTTTAGGCACGAACTTTATCAATCGCTTACCACTTAACATCTGATTAATCACTAAAATCAACTCTACGCCAATGCCCAACAATAAAATAATGCCAGGTGATTTTAAGGAAAAGTTTTCAGGGAGGTTAAAACTGTTTAGCGATAAAAACACCAACAAAGGATAAACAAAAAAACAACTGAAGCGAAACAGTTGGTAGTGCTTAATACTAAACCGAGCTGTAATTTTATTTTGAAAGGCTTTAAAAATAATTAGCGGTGCAAGATAACTACTGTTACTAATAATATGGCTGATGTATTGAGGCCAATAATGATGTTCAAGCTGATATAAGCTAAATATAAGCACCAAAGTAAAATATAACCATTCGTCATGCTGGTTAAAGTATTTGGCAAGTGATGTTTTAAAGTATTCCATAGCTACAGCTTGCCAAGAAATACAGCATTTGTCATGAGTTCTATGACCAAAGTTACATTTTTGATGATGAAGGTATAGTTTGCGCTTTGGTCATGACAAAGTTTCCCTTGGTCATTCTTCAATAACATTGGTACCAAAGACCCCCTACTATTCAGATATATTCATGTTTTAAGGAATCATTATGTTCAAAACATTCAAACAGACCATAGTTTTTAGCATCTGTTCAGTTTTTTGGTTATCAAGCTGTGGTGCTGTTTCAAGTAACTATAAAGTAGAAAAAATTTCAAGCCAATACAAAATATGTCCTACCCACAAGAATAGCTTTTGCATGGTTGATTTTCACCCCAATAGCGAGTTAGTTGCCAGCTCTAGCTATGAGCCCGAAGTTAAAATTTGGCAACGCAGTAATGGCGAAGTTGTTCAAACATTAGTGCATCCAGAAGGAGTACTTGGTTTAGATTTTAGTCGTGATGGTAAATATCTCGCAACCTCTAGTTACGACAATAACGTTAGAGTTTGGCAGGTATCTGATGGACAACTGATAAAAACATTTTCAGGTCATCAGCAAATGGTAATAGCGGTGAAATTTAGTCCTGACGACAAAAACCTTGCCAGTGTCAGTGCCGATGATACCGCTAGAATATGGAATATAGCCTCAGGTGATTCAATTACACTTAACGCCCACCAAGGTGATGTTTGGGGAATTGCCTACAGCCCCGATGGTAAACTATTATTAACTGGCGGTGAAGACAACAACATCAATGTTTGGAATGCCACTTCCGGTGAGCTTATTTCAACATTAACAGCTCATAGTGGTGCAGTGCTTGAGCTTGAATTTAGCAACGACGGTAAATTACTCATCTCAGGTGGCGATGATTACACGATAAAAATTTGGGATACACAAACTTGGCAAGTTATTCATACCATTGATGAAGATTTATATTCTGTTTATGGATTAGCGTTTAGCCCTGATGATTCAATGATTGTCAGCAGTCATCGAGATAAAGGCCTAGTAGGTGAGTTTTTTCAATACCATTGGGGCTCAACTGATGATGACAATGACATTACCGTGAGATTGTGGGATGTCAAAACGGGTCAACTTTTAAAACAGCTTAGTGGACATAGTGACGATGTTAACAATGTAGTTTTTAGCCCTGACGGAAAGTCACTGGCAAGCTCAAGCGTTGATGGCTCGGTAATCATTTGGGATGTTGAAAAACTTTTGGCCAAATAAATTCTGAATAAATTATTATATCATAAAAACCGAAGCACTCTGTATTTCAAGAGTGCTGTATTTATTTAGTTTTTAACCTACTTAGAATCTTCTTCATCTACTCACTATAAGCTTAAACCTAATTCATCCAAGACCTGATTAAGATGTAACATCGCTTCGTCTGTCGGCCCGGGGTAATCACCGGCAATAGCAACATTGCCCAAATAACCTAAATCTTTGGTACCTTCTGGACTACAGAAAAAAGCAGCTAATACTAACTTTCTTAATCGACTAAAAGCTTTGTTGATTTGTTCAAATTCAGCAGTCAAATCATCTTTTTGATAAGCTATATCATCAATTATTTCAAGTTGCTGTTGAACTGATAAGTTAATAAAACTGTGACCAAATCTTAGTTTAGCTTCTTCATCAAACCAAGCTAAGGCAGATAATATCGTTAAACGATCTTTTTGTTGGCTGGCATAAGGTGAGCTTACCCACTCATCAACAACATCTGGTACATTTACTTCGGTTGCAGAAGGTACATCACCGTCTCTTGGCACCAGAATATCAGCTAAAACAGCAACTAAAGTTAATTGCTCAGCTGTTAGTGTTTTTGGCCAAGCAGATTTAGGAGGAATGATCATACTGGGATCTTTGCCATAACCCTTTGCCGAAATAGGGGTAAGTTTTAACGCTGGCCAATGCCCTTTTACCGCGTTGCCGGTAGTACTTGCAACACTAACTGTCTTATCATTGATTTCACACCCTATTATTGATGGCAATAAAGCACTGGCAGATAATACGCCTAACCACTTTAACGACTCACGACGAGTCATCGTGCTTTGATATTTTAACTGATCTTCAGTTTTAATTAATTTAGCCATAATTAAAGCTCCCCACTACTTAATTGAGCGGCCAACCATGTGGCATTCCTCATCGCTAAGGTCATGATAGTTAAGGTACAATTTTTATGAGGGTTAGAGGCAAATACGCCCGCATCCATAACAAATACATTTTTACAATCCCATGTTTGCCCGTATTGGTTGGTGACCGAGTCTTTAGCTGAAGCTCCCATACGGGTGCTACCTACTTCATGAATTATTTGACCGCCTTTTAAAATGGCTTTTTCTGCATTGGGTAAAGGCTGACTAAACGTTGCCCCCATATTTTCTAATATCGCTTTAGCGGTTTTTAAACCATGCTCAACTTGTTTGAGCTCATGTTCGGCCCATTGCCAATGAAATTTAACGACCGGTATGCCCCATTTATCTTTAACTTTATCGTCGATTTCCATGTAACAATTTTTGTTTGGTAGCATCTCACCACGTAGCGATAAATACACTCCAGCGCCGTAGTACTTTTTAGCTTGCTCTTTTAACTCTTTACCATAACCTTGCAGGTTACCACTAACACCTGAGCCGGGGGCGCTAAAACCACTATTTATTTCAAAGTGATAACCTCGTGGAAAATCGAGTTCACCTTTAGCGTGTTGTTTATGGCCCCACCATGGAATAAATAAATGATTGGCGGTATGTCCATCTTCATTATAAATCGGCCGGTTTTCTAGCGCAGGAATATGCGCACCTAATCCTGTGCCTGTTGAGTCCATTAAATTTTTTCCCACTTGCAAACTTGAGTTAGCTAAGCCATGAGGGTGATGTTCATTTTTTGAATTGAGTAATAACCTTGCTGACTCACAAGCACTTGCCGCTAATATAATAACTTTAGCTGATAATTGAATATCGTTACCCGTTTTTTTATCAACATAGGTTAGCGCATTAACTTTGCCACTTTTATCAACATCCACCGACCTGACCATTGCATCAGTAATAATTTTTAAATTACCGGTCGCTTTTGCCATCGGGATAAGAGAGGTGGTAGTTTGAAAAGCAGCACCAATTGAGCAGCCATGCCCACAGGGGGTAGCGTAAAAACAGGCTTGCCTGTCATCTTTTGGCCGAGTTAATACTGCGCGGTGCATAGGAGCACTGGCTATACCTAATTTTTTTGCTGCCGCGGCTACTAATAACTCAGGTACTCTGGCCTTTGGTGGTGGTTGTAAAATTCCCTCGCCGGAGTCTGGCATATCATCTAAACCGGTATTAGTGCCACAAATACCAACCAGTGCTTCAGTTTTATCGTACCAAGGTGCTAATTCATCATATTCAAATGGCCAGTCAGCACCTAAACCATCACGGGTTTTTCCTTTAAAGTCATGTTCACTGAACCGTAACGAATATCTTCCCCAATGGTTAGTTCTACCGCCTAACATTCGCGCCCGCCACCACATAAAGTCTGATTTTTCACCTGTAGTATAAGGCTCGTTAGGTACTGTCCAGCCGCCATCAACGGTAGCGTCATAAAAACCAAAGTCTTTATCAACATTGCCAGCCCCCATTAATGGCGCTTGTGCATTGGTTTTAAACATAGGCGTTTCAGTTTTAGGATCATAGTCTCGACCCGCTTCAAGCATTAATACTTTGTGGCCTGCTTTGGCTAATGTATAAGCAGCCATTGCTCCACCAGCGCCAGAGCCAACAACCACTACCTCATAGTTAAAATCTTTCATTTTATGTCCTTGGCTTTTTCTTAAAAAAAGCTTATCGCTGTTTTATTTTTATATTTTTAAAAGCAACAGGATCGCTATGATCCTGTAAGCCAATATGACCAACATCAGTTGAAGCAAAACCTTGCCAATCTTTGAATTTACTTTTTGCAACTAAGTCATGCCATTTTTTACTACCGATAACAATATCAACGGTTAACACATGGTTTTGCCATACTTTTAGTGATTTATTCACTAAAAGTATGCGTACTTGATTCCATTGTCCGGCAACTTTTTGAGACTCTACAGGTGAGGCAATGATGTCGTATAATGAGCCAGACAAATGAGAGGCAAATTTATTATCGCTATGGCGTTCATTATCAAGTATTTGCACTTCAATGGCATGAGAGTAAATCTGACTTCCTAACTCATCGGCCATAATAAATATGCCACTGTTACCCGCTTTAGATATTTGCCATTCCAATTTCAAGTCAAAATTTTCATAAGTCTTTTTAGTGAGGATATCACCACCACCTTGTGCAGTGAGCCTCATTTCACCATTAATAACTTGCCACTTATCACTTAAATCTGGCTTTTTGAAATTACGCCATAGCGACATATCACTACCATTAAAAAGTAGCTGCCAACCCTGAGTTTTTTCTTCATCCGTTAAGACATTATCTTGCGCAAAAGCTAATGAAGACAGACTTATTGCTAACAATGACAAACTTACTTTTAAACAATTCATTAATGGATTCAACGTATTTGTTATTTTCGATATTTTATTCATTTACGCTCTCTTATTTGCCTAACTCAAAGGAGTCATTAAAGTTGCTTAAGTATTTTATCCAAGCCCATTTTAGATTGCTTAACCGCTTCTAAAGGAGTTAAACCATTAGGGTATTCCTCTTGTTCAACAACAAACCAAAGTGTGCCGCCAACAGCAATATTCGCTTTTGATAAATTAAGCCAATCAATAGTATCTTGGCCAATAATTGGCAATTTTCCTTGTGTTCCCTCAGGCAGGCGAACTTTATAATGGGTGGTTAATGTTCTACCTGGGTAACGTTTTACATATTCAATAGGATCTTTACCCGCATAGGTTGTCCAACCAACATCTTGTTGTAATACAACTTCTTGAAAGGTGTTTTTCGCTAAGTAGTCCCAGTAAGTCATGCCTTTAAAGTCATTAAATTCATGTTCATGATTATGAAAACCTGTTTTCATGCCCAAAGGGGCTAATTTCTTTGATAGTGAATTTAACAAACTTACCACTTCATCTATGCCTTCTGGGTGCCATGCTCGGTCATCCCAAGGAACAATCAAAATTTCAACACCTAAGGTTTGGTAAAACTTTACTGTGGAATTAAAGTTTTTATCATTAAGTTGCTCGAAGGAAATATGCGCACCACTCCCTTTTAAACCAAGTTCATCAAGCACTGATCTAATCCCCTTAGCGTCATCACTAAACTCACCAAATTCATTAGCAAACTCAACACCTGAAAAACCCATCTCTGCCAATTGTTTGAGTGTGCCTTTAAAGTCAGCTTTTACTTCGTCTTTAACTGACCATAATTGCACACTGAGTTGTGGCATGTTTATACCTTTATTATGAGCAAAGCTATTGGTTGATAGCATAAGTACCCCGATTAACAGTGGCGTTATAAATTTCATATTTCTCTCTTAATTTTATTAATTTTACGTTAAATTCTTTTTGCTTTAATTTCTTGTACGGAAAGGTCAACAGCTCTAACCGTTAATGCCATAAAGGTTAATGAAGAATTAACCACTGCTGACAAGCAAAAACTGATGTTTATTCATCTAGGTAATACTCTCTCAGATGAAATTTATTCAAGGTTTTGCTCTGATTTATTTTGCAATAGCGACCTCTGCGACATTTTGATTTTTACGCATATACAAAACTAGGGCGGTAAAAGCAAAAATAAGTACCAAGGGAAAAACACTCAAATTGGCCAATGTTGCTTGACCAGCAGCCAGTTCAGCAACTTCTGGTGAACTATTAAGCGCTAATGCTTGTTGACGAGCTTGATCAATCCAGCTACCGATAACAGGGTTCCACATACTCACGGCAAACATACCAGCACCACCTAACATCGACATGCCTAAGGCGCCTGATTGTGGAATATTTTCAGCAACAAAACCGATCATCGTTGGCCAAAAATAAGTAACACCTAAAGCAAATAGTAACGCTGAAACATAAACCATATTACCTGTGGCCATGCTCATAGTATAAATCCCTACAGTGGTAAGAATAGCCGAATAAAGCAGCACACCTGCGGGGTTAAATTTATGCACGATAGGTCCGGCAAAGAAGCGACCTATTGCCATGACTCCAGTAATCATCGCCATAATTAACATCGGCGATGCACCAGTGGCACCTAAAATACGCTCAATCCATTGTTGTGTGCCTAACTCACTGGTTGCGGTTAAGGTCATACAAAATGCCATAAATAAAAATAATGGCGAGAAAAGTGCTTTGATGTTGTTTCCCGTTGAAGTATCAATATGTTCATTTTCCGGAAATTTTTGATTTAATATTAAGTAACCATAAATAACGGTTGGAATAAGCATAATGGCAATTTGTGCTTGCCAACCAAAACTCATGTCAGTCATGGTTTTTGAAATTAGCGCGCCAATAACAATTCCGCCGGGAAACCAAACGTGAAAGCGATTAAGCATAGTGGTTTTATTTTTATGGTACATATCAGCAATTAAAGGGTTACAACCAGCTTCAACCGCACCGTTAGCAAAACCAATACAGAAACTAGAAATGAGCAGGGACCAAAAACCTTCCGCTGACATTGTCAGCAATAAACCAACAACATGACCAATAAAGGCGATAATCACTAATTTTTTAGCGCCTAAAAAATTATAAAGCAAGCCACCAAACATAGTTGCAATGGGGAAACCCAAAAAGGCCATTGCATTTATCCAACCCAACTCGGTATCTGATAATGCAAACTCTTGACTTAGCTGACCTAAAATTCCGGCGCGAATAGCAAACGTCATTGCTGTTACGGTTAATGCTAAACAGCTAGCAACAAACAGCTTATTTTTATTAATATCCACTGACATATGTTTATGACCTTTTTATTTATCTTTAATTACTAAAATAACTAGCTAACAATTAACTTTGGGTTATCTGCCAATACCTAAAATTTCACTATTCAATGACGGATTTTCTCCGCTTGAGGCAAAATCATCAAAGGCATGTTCTGGTGTTCTAATTAAGTGGTTAGCAATAAATGGAGCACCTTCTTTGGCGCCATCTTCAGGGTGTTTTAAACAACACTCCCACTCAAGCACGGCCCAGCCATCAAAACCATATTGCGTTAATTTGCTAAAGATTTGTTTAAAGTCGATTTGGCCATCGCCTAATGAACGAAAACGTCCTGGACGGTTTATCCAGTCTTGATAGCCGCCATATACGCCACTTCGACCATTCGGTCTAAACTCTGCATCTTTAACATGAAAGGCTTTTATTCGCTCATGGTAGATATCAATAAAAGCAAGGTAGTCAAGTTGTTGTAAAACAAAATGGCTAGGATCGTATAAAATATTTGCGCGGGCATGGTTGCCTGTTGCTTCAAGAAAGCGCTCAAAAGTAACACCATCATGTAAATCTTCACCAGGGTGCAGTTCAAAACAAAGATCAACACCAGCGTCTTCAAATTTATTTAAAATGGGCAACCATCGTTTTGCCAGTTCTTTAAAGCCATCTTCCACTAAACCCGCAGGTCGTTGCGGCCAAGGGTAGAATGTTTGCCACAGCAGTGCTCCAGAAAAAGTCGCATGAGCTTTCAAGCCCAAGTTAGCACTTACTTTAGCTGCCATAGAGACTTGTTCTATCGCCCATTGGGTTCTTGCCTGTGGATTGTTTTTCACTTCATCAACAGCAAAACCATCAAACTGTTTATCGAAAGCTGGATGAACAGCGACTAATTGCCCTTGTAAATGAGTGGATAATTCACTAATTTCAAGCCCAGCATCAGTAACTACGCCTTTAATTTCATCACAATAACTTGGGCTTTTGAAAGCCAGCTCTAAGTCAAATAACCGTTTATCCCAAGTGGGTATTTGCACTGCTTTATAACCTAAACTAGCAGCCCACCTGCAAATATTGGCTAAGTTATTAAACGGCGCTTTATCTTGGCAAAATTGAGCTAAGAATATGCCCGGCCCTTTAATTTGACTCATATTAGTGATCCTCTATTTGATTAGGTTTTATAACAAAAGGTTGCCATTTCGTTTCTGATTGATTAGCCATTACTACGTTTTCAATAAATGCCATACCACGAATAGCTTCTTCAATGCCCGGCACATCAAAAGTGGTGTTATCACTTACTTCCCCTTTGCTGTGTGCTCGAATCTGTTTAACAAAGTTATGGTAAATATTGGCAAAGGCTTCTAAATAGCCTTCAGGATGACCTGCTGGTGTACGCATTGCTTGCATTGCTGCTTGGCACATTTCACCAACGCCGGCGCGAATTTGTTGAGTAGGCTCAGTATTAGATTTAAGCCATAGGGTATTTGGCTCTAGCTGAGACCATTCAATGCTCTTTTTATCGCCGTAAATGCGTAGTCTTAAATTATTTTCATCACCGAGGGAAATTTGGCTCGCCAATAAAACACCTTTAGCGCCATTAGATAATTTAAGCATGACTGTACCGTCATCATCGAGTACCCTTCCGGCAACGGTTGAGGTTAAGTCAGCACATAAATCCGTTATTTGTAGCCCTGAAACATATTCAGCTAAATTAGCGGCATGCACGCCAATATCGGCCATGCAGCAACTTATACCTGATTGTTCGGGGTTTAAACGCCAGCTTGCTTGTTTAGAGTGTTCATCATCTTGGGACGCTAACCACCCTTGGCTATATTCAACAACGATTTTAACAATATTGCCCAATTCACCTTGAGCAATTAAATGCTTTGCTTGTTTGATTAACGGATAACCGTTGTAAGTATGTGTTAAACCATAAAGACAACTATGCTGTTCAATAATAGCTTTTAAGGTTAGCGCTTGTGATAAGTTTAAAGTAGCAGGTTTGTCGCTTAGCACATGAAAGCCATGCTCTATAGCAGACTTAGCAACAGGAAAGTGCAGGTGATTGGGCGTAACGATAACAACAAACTCCATGCGTTGCTCTTTAGGTAATAGCGCTTCAGTTTTGAACATTTCTTCATAACTGGCATAACAACGACTTTCAGGCAAATAGAGTGATAAGCCAGACCTTAGGCTACGAGTTTTATCCGAGCTGAATGCGCCACAGACTAATTCAATGTCACCATCAATAAACGCAGCAATACGGTGAACAGCGCCAATAAATGCACCTTCTCCACCACCAACCATTCCCATACGAGTTTTTTTCATAACAAAAATTAACTGCCATTAAGTAAATAATCACAAATACTATAGGGCTATGTATGATAATTATGTTATTAATAAATCGGTTTCTAATGCAACAAACTCGGCGTTTGACTTCCCAGTTGTAACTTTTCATCACAAAGAAGAATTATCATGAGTGAAAAAAAATTTAGCAGTTTTGTTAATCAAATGGGGGTTGAACAACTGATCCAAATGTTTGATTTATTACCCGACGTGCTTTTTTGGATTAAAGATAACGATCATAACTTCATTCATGCTAATCAATCCTTTATCGAACATAAAGGCGTAAAAGGTTTAGCGAAAATCATTGGCAAAACCGATTATGACTTTTCCCCCCCTCATATTGCAAAACAGTTTATTAGAGATGATGAAAAGGTATTAGCGGGCAAAAGCGTTACTGAACGATTAGAAATGAATATGACCCAGTCTGGCGATACCGCATGGTTCGCGACATCAAAGCGCCCTATCACCAATGAACAAGGGCATATTATTGGTACATATGGCATTACTCGCCACCTAGAGAAACAGGCTAAAGTTTTGTCAAATGTAGCCGCAGTAAAAATTCCCGTTGATTATATTCGTCAAAATTATCAATTACCATTTACCATTGACCATCTAGCAGAAGTTGCCTATTTATCAGTGAGTGCATTAGAAAGGCGTTTCAAAAAATACTTAGCTAAAACACCAAAACAGTTCATAAATGAAGTTAGGCTTGAAAACGCACGTAAACTACTGGTAGAAACCAATATGCCAATTTCACAGGTCGGTGATCAATCTGGCTTTAGTGACCACAGTTATTTCAGCAAACAATTTCGCTTATTTTTTGGTGAACTACCTTCAGATTTTAGAAATAATGACCGTGATGGTAATAAAGTTTAAGATCGGATGTGGATCACAGGATTGGTGTCGATGTCACCATTGTCTGCGATAGTAGTGCAGTAGCAGTCTTTAACAAGTACGGCGAAACTTCCTGCTTCGCAGCTACGAATAAAGGTAAGGTGATAACCAAAATTTGTCAGACTGCTTGCCGAAAAACGTTGAGCTAGGGTTAACTGCTGCCATAAATCTGGATCAGTATCATGTAGCCGACGTTCAATGAGAATATCTCTTTTCTTTTCAGTACTCATGTCGACCTCCATCAATGACTAACAATGCACTAATAACGCTTAACTAACTGCATTGCTACCAGCATTAGTAATGATTTAAGCATATAACATACCCACCAATATAAAATAGAGATATTTCAGCAACTTAATGTTAGGTAGTAAAAAAGGTATTAAAGAAAAGTAGCTAAAGTGTAAAGAGTACTGACATCAAAAAAGTAATTCTTACTGTCCTTCCAGGGTTCTTGGTGTGATCCTAATGACTAAAATACAACTCAATGACAAAGTCATTGAAAATCCCTTATAATTTGTTTTATTAAATAATAATTAACTCATTATTTTAACATGATAACCAACTCAGACAACTTCACTCACCGACATCATTTACCTAAACGGTATACCGTTATGGCTGAGCGTGAGTTTAAAGTTTTGCTCTCTACCATTTCGAACTTGAGTAAAAATAATAATAAAACTATTTTTGTTGGTATAAATGGCTGTCAAGGCTCAGGAAAAACAACTTTGGCAGATTATTTAGTTTGCCTACTTCAAGAAAAACACCAACTTAAAGCGGTCAGCTGTTCTATTGATGACTTTTATTTATCTAAAGATAACCGTTTACAACTGGCTCATTCAATTCACCCATTACTTAAAACCAGAGGTGTACCTGGTACTCATAATATTCCACTGCTTAAACAAACATTAGCTAACTTCTCAAAACAAAAAGTAAATTGGCGATTAACTCAGTTTGATAAAGTAACTGATAACCCGAAACCTGAAGAACAATGGCCAATGATCAATACTAAAATGGATGTGGTTATCATTGAAGGTTGGTGCTGGGGAGTTCCTGCTCAGGCAGATAATGAACTTATTAGACCGATTAATGCTTTTGAAAAAGAGTATGACTCAACCGCTAAGTGGCGCAGTTATGTTAACCAACAACTAAAAGAGTATTACCTAAGTTTATACAACAAAATGAATCTTATGGTGATGTTAAAAGCGCCCTCTTTCAATTGTGTTTATCAGTGGCGTTTAGAGCAAGAGCAAAAGTTATCAAAAACTACTCATCACTCTGTAATGAGTGAAAATGATATTGCACAATTCATCCAATACTTTCAAAGACTCACTGAACACGCATTAGCCGTGTTACCTCAACAGGTCGATTTTTTATTTGAATTAGACAAAAATCGACAAATAACTCGGACCTTGAGCAAATAAAATAGCTAAAGCGAATGACAAGACTAGTAAAACCCTCAATGACACTGATAGAATCAGACCAGTAATTAATATTTTTCAAGAGAAGATTTTCAGATGGGCAGAGCATACCAAAACCGTAAGTTATCGATGGCAAAAACTGCCGGTGCAAAAACAAAAGTTTATTCTAAGTACGGTAAAGCCATTTACGTTTGTGCTAAAGAAGGTGGTATAGACCCAGATGGTAACCTTACACTGCGTGGTTTGATTGACCGAGCTAAAAAAGATCAAGTGCCTACACATGTCATTGAAAATGCCATTAAAAAAGCTTCTGGCGCTGGTGGTGAAGATTTTGTCGCTGCTCGTTATGAAGGGTTTGGCCCTGGTAACTGTATGGTAATTATTGATTGCCTAACTGACAACGGTAACCGCACTATTAAAGATGTTCGTCAATGCTTCTCAAAAAATCATGGAAAAATTGGTTCGTCTGGCACAGTTTCACATATGTTCGACCATCAAGCGATTTTTGCCTTTAAAGGTGAAGATGATGAAGTGGTATTAGAAAACTTAATGATGGCTGACATTGACGTTACCGATGTTGAACTTGAAGACGGTATCATCACCGTTTATGCACCTCATACTGAGTTTTTCAAAATCAAAACTGAATTTGCTAACTCAATGCCAGAATTTGAGCTTGAAGTAGAAGAGATCACTTGGGTGCCTCAAACCTATATTGATATTGAAGGTGAGGATGACACCACTAACTTCGAAAAGTTTATCGAAATGTTAGATGATTGTGATGACGTACAAAATGTATATCACAATGCAGAATTAAAAGGTTAACATTCCTCACAAGTTCAGCTTTATCGTTATAAACCCATCTATTTGATGGGTTTATTTTTTTTAGGTTATAATTTGCATTTCCTCTAAGCTAAATTGACACTTTTTGGTAAATAACCTCTTTATCGAACCAGACAGCCTCAAAATCCAAAGCCTGCGGTTAACTACTGAACGTTAACTATGAGCCTAAATAGTCATTAAAACAGCTTATTGGTGTATCACGCTATAGGGCACAGAGCTCCATGGGAAATTAAGCAAAGGGTCACTAGGGCTCTGTTCACAAATATTCTACTCGTTAAAAGAGAACCTTAATGCATGATTAATAGCTAACTAACGCCACCAAGCCAAACACATATATTAAATAAAATCATTCAATATTAGGCACCCTCAATAAATACAAGCAGACTAAATAATTGAAACGGAATTCAGGCTGCATTTAACACGTTAGCTACATATTGTTATAAGCAGTATCCAACCAATTCATTCGATCTATGTACCAAGACTTTAAATGTTCAACTTCTTCGTCATAGGTATCAAAAACGACTGGATTGGGCCAAACATACATACCTAACGTATGCCATTTGTTATCATTTTCTTGTTGCGCCCACTGTAGTTTTTGAGCATGACTGTCAATTTTATCTAAGATAAACTGTTGATTTTGTTTGAAGTACCCAAACCTTATTTTGATTTTTTCAACAAACGCGGGATCTTGAAATAAGCGGGTATACCATGCATTATTTTTAATCCAGAAGCCTTCGACATATTGACTGTCGGCGTAATCAACATTGCCAAACGACAGATCAAAATCCCACAAAGGCCCCATTTTTATTTTTTCACCTGGAATCAAATTTAAATAGATACTAGAGAAACTTTTTGCATCGACATTTTTGGTGATCTCATTAATCAAATACCAATCGATGAAACTATCGACGTCGATATATTTCTCATATCCATCGATAGGGTCTTTAAATTGTGAGCCCATTAATACATCTTCAAATGCATTCAAGTGATATTTAATATAATTATATTCGCTGCTGGCTTGCACAAGATCAGGGGCTTTAATATTAAGCAGAAAGTGGCTGGTGCGAAATGAGACGTCGTCCGGGTCTAAACGGTCAGGTTGATCAATTTCTAACAAGTAGCCAGTGTCACCTATCGCCACTCGATTATCACCTTCTTCTACTTTTTCAGTTATGTTGTAGGTACCGTTGTAAACACCATTCAAGTGTACTTCAGCAAATGTGGTTCTGGGGGTCCAATCCAATTGGCTAATGTAGCCCATTTCAAAGGCAATGGTATTTCTCAGTAACGTTTTATCTGAATATTCAGCTAGGAACAACCATTTCTTTTTCGCAGGCATGCCTAGAAATTCATTTTTGTCGCTTAGTTTCATTTGGTAAGGTTTTTTAGGATGACCCCAAGTAGAGTTACCACGGCCACGAATTTTCATTGAGGTGTCTGCCAAGTCAGTAAATTCAAGTCCGCCCTGAATTGACACTGTGCCATTCACATAATCATCTTTCGAGTCAATTTCCGCCGAATTTTCGGTATCGACATAAATGATTGGCAATCCGGTGGATTGAATGAGGTCGATCTGATATTCAGCCACTTGACCATCACTCGTGGCCACTTGGTACGTTACCTTCTGAGTAAAATCATTAACAGTAACACTGCTGATTTGAGAAACACCATCTATGCTGACGGTAGCTCCTTCGTGTTCAAAGGTTGCAACTAAATTATTAAGAGATATATTGCCCGTTAACAGCGCCGAAACAATACCGGAATTAATAGATAAAATAACATCATTGCCCAAACTAGGATTATACAATTTTAAAAATAAAAACAGTGTTAAGTCCGTGCTGCCAACTTCTTCTGGTTGAATGAGTTCGACCTGATATTCAGCTACTCGGCCATCACTTGTGGCCACTTGATACGTTACAATCTGACTAAAGTCGTTGGTTGTGACACTGCTGACTTGTGCCACACCGTTTATACTAACGGTAGCTCCTCCATGTTCGAAAGTTGCCGCTAAATTATTGAGAGGAATATTGGTCGTTAACTGCGCCGAAACAACACCTGAATTAATAGATAAAATAACATCGTCGTCTAAACTAGGATTGTACAATTTTAAAAATGAAAACTGGATTAATTCGGTGTTACCAACCTGTTCTACTGAAGGCTTTGTTTTTTGCTCAGAACCACCACAAGCAATTAACAAAAACATGATTGTTGTACATATACAAAGGTACTTAAAATTCACACTATTCATATCGTTATTTACTGCCATTTTTTGAATTAAGGGATAAATTTAATGATTCACTATATAAAGATATAACAAATACCTAGCTAAATGCTTTAATTACGACAAGGCGTGTAGATATAGAGATAACGTGTGCATTGATGAAAAAAATACAACGCTATTCTTATTTAGCTTGAGTAATCTGATTGGAGACTTCAGAACTAAATATGTAAACATTTAGTAGCATAGTTAATTTGGCCACTCATTTAGAGTTAAATAAGTAATGTTTTTTAAGGCTGTTGTGCCCCTAATCGCTATAAAACTATTAAATTTATGTCCGCTAAATGATCCAAAAGTTGACCTTCGTTGCATCTTATTAATTATACCCTCAGAACAAATTAAGAATTAAAATAGCATTTTTATTAAGGTCAATCGTATCTTAGTGACCTTTTGGAGGGATGATTTTGAAAATAAAAAAAACGTCCGCTTTATGTCAATAGTGAAGGTTAGGTCTATCTCGGTAGGGGCACAGAGCGAGATAGTTTTAATGGCGATTTTA
>JALJPB010000039.1 GCA_022969175.1 Colwellia sp.
CTTATTTGGTTTCTAACTTGATTGTCTAATGTCCAACCTTGTGGTTTTGCTTTAGCCTCAAACCAAACGCATCCTTCTTTTACCCAGTCAGCATAAAACTTAAGATCATCGTCATGTCCATACTCACAGCCACAACAATCACAAATATCATATGAACAGCGTAATTCTAAAATTGATGTATAACTTTCATCAGCTTTAAAACCGCAGATTGGACAATGATTTATCGATACACTCACGAAACACCTAACGCCGTTTTAAGCGGCAAATTGCAGTTGGCTAAAATAAGTGAGGAACGAACAAAAAGCCAACTGTAATTTGTCCGACTTGAAAACTCTTGTTAGGTCAATAGCACCTAAATTAGATATAAAGTATCTAATTTAACTTTCCACCGAAGTTTTGAATTATTTTTCCTGCTTCAACTTCAGAAACCGGATAAGCATTTAAATTCCATTGTAAATAAACAGTCAATCCATTATATGAGTTAAAGTCAGATCCTGTTTTAGTTACGTCACCAGTTAAAACAACATAGTACTTTTCTGCCTTTTCGATGGGTAAATCAAATGTAATATCTTTACCGTCATTAGCCTTAATAAAAATAGAATTGTCTCCAACTGGAATATTTACTGCGACATAATCATTATTGGAAATAGTTGCTAATTTTATACTATTTGCAAATAAATTGATTTCTCTGAAATATGGGGGGTAACTATTTCTGATAAAATATACTTGTGCTACACCATCACTAGGAGGTGTGACAGCATGCAACACTTTTGTAGTACTACAGCCTGTTACTAACGACAAGCTAACTAACACCAAGCCAGATAAAATGACTCTTATTATTGTTTTGATTAGAGGAGTATGCATATTTATTTTAAGACCTAACAGCTTATTATGTAGACGTCTCAGTAACTCCCATCTACTTGATTGCTGAATAAAGTAACTCAATATTCTTTAATTTCAAAGTCTTATTATATAGTTACAGGTGTTTATTATGGGTAGCTCAGGTTATTACTGATACGTCTCAGTAATAACCTGATAAGAATAACACATTAATTACATTACTTTCAGTTACTTAAAGAGAATATCGTACTGGTCGACGTGTGTTACTGAGACTTCTCAGTAACACACATGATTTATTCATTAGAAAATATAGGGAAAAAGATTAATTGCTAGTGTCAGCAATGCGCACCAAGAAGTCATTAGCATTGGATGAATCAGAATCCAAAATTTATTCAATCGAAGTATTGCTGTGAGGTTAACTTTCACCACTAAACAGGCATAATCCCTATTGCATCAACTGCCTCTTTTAAAGCAGTTAAATTAACTGTTTTCCCATAACGATCGTAAGTGATATTGCCGTTACTGTGGCCAAGGATTTGAGCCGCATATTGACTAGCCACGCCAGCCTGTTTTAACTCACTGGCAACAGTGTGTCGTAAGGAGTGAAAATCAACCTCTGCTTTTTCTCCCTTAATATCAGACTTATATGGATTGTTATGGCTAAACCACCTACTTCCTTTATGGCTATAGCTCCCTTTAACGGGTTTCCATTCATGAAATAAACGTTTTTCAATACAGTTACCAACCCAATCAAGTAAACCTAACTCTACAAGCTTAGGGTGCGTAGGAATAGAGCGGCTTGCATTATCCGTTTTAAGGATCTCACCACGAATATGAATAACATCAGTTGTCACATCTTCTGGCTTAAGCTGACATATCTCATTCATTCTTGCTCCCGTATAGCGGCCAATCATTATTAACCAATAACGAATATCATTATTGCCATAACGTTCAGCAAGCTTGAATAACTCTTTTAACTGTTCAGAGGTATATGCTTTACGCCCTTCTGAAATATTTTTCTTCTTCTCGATGACCTTCAAGCCTTCAAAAGGATTCACTGTTATCAAAGCATTATTGGCAAGTACCCAACGAAAAAATGCATTAAAGTATTTGAGATAGCGATTGAAGGTAGTTACTGTTTTAACTGCCAAGATAGATGCCTTCAACTCAATAGCAATTACTCTGGTAATGATTCCTTTAGGTAGAAAACCTAATGAACTCTCAATACGTGTATATTCCCTAGCGCACCACCTACTACCATTTTCGTCTAGATAGGCTTTGATTAACTTAGAAGTTGAGGGTAAGTCCTCATTAACTGTCAAAGCGGTACTATTAGGTGTTATGGGGTTGTACTTAGGTGAGATTGCAGTGTCATTTAGTGCTGGCGTAGTGCCAAACAGAGTAAAACTTAATTTTCTAAAAGCTTCTTTCTTACAGCGGGTACGTAAAGATTTCCAAAGGTTGTTATTTCGGTAGTAATAAATACCATTACGGATATATAAATGAGGGATATTAGCTGACTTCATTGTAGCACTCCATGTAGCAAAATTGCTAAAAGGCGTGTAAGTCATTGAATTAATAGTAGATTGGTGGCAACCCAAACAGCCACACTTCGGCACATGAGTCGTCTGCTGCGGTTGCTTCCTTCCGGACCTGGCCGAGTTCACAGAGTATCATTGCGAAGGGACCGAAAGGGTCACCATAACGCTTGTAGAAATCAAAACATCTTAAAAGATATAATGATTACGGCGCGGATTATCGCTAATCAATTACCGAGATGCAAGTACTTGTTTTGATATTTAAACTGCTTGTGGTTTTTTTGCACAAACTCCAACAAAATTTAGTTTAAAGCGCACCAACTCTTCATCTATATCGTCACCAATGTAGCTAGAAGATAATAAAGTAATTTCTTTTTTTCTATAATCCAAACTCACTGGTACCACAGGTACTTTTGCTTGTGACGCAATAAGTAAAAACCCCTTCTTCCACTCAATTGTTTTACTTCGAGTTCCTTCTGGAGCTATAGCTAAAATGAGCTGTTCCTGTTGTTCAAACTGCTGGACCATTTGAGCAATAACGCCCTGTTTACTGCTTCGATGAATCGCAATACCACCTAAACGAATCAAAATCCCTTTAATTGGCCAAATAAAAATTGCATCTTTACCCATGAACTTAACTCGTAAATTAAGTGCTAACATAACAGCAACACAGATCACAAAGTCCCAATTAGAGGTATGAGGTGCGATCGCCATCACAAACTTTTTATTTGCCGGTAATTCACCAGCGATTTTCCAACCTAATGTTTTTAGAATAAATAAACCAACCCATTTAGATAATCCTCCTCTTGCACGAGGTACACACGGTGAAATGTTTGGAATCAACACTATCTTGACCTCAGTTATGGAGACGTTTTTTCATCTAATTTTTCACTAAACTCTAGTAATATAGATTTAATAATCAAAACATTCTCTTTGCCTATGCGCAATAATAACTTGTCGACATCATCTAATGCTTCAATTTCAGCATCTTGATACTTATACATCACACTCGGTCTGATTACTTTTAAAGGTGCCTTAGGCATTTCGGCATCGAGAATTCGAGTGATTGCACTTTGTAAAGTATAGGTAAAGTCATCATCAGGGTAACCTAATTCAACATATGCTTGGTCAACAAGTGGTTTAACTTCTAGATACCATTTAACTAAGCTATCACTTTCAATTGACCTTAATAATTCAATATATAAGCTGAACCTCTTTTCTAACTGAACATCCCATTCCCATTGCTGCTGATTATTTTCATCAAACATTTGAGTTTCTAGTGCCGAAAAAGCAATATTAGGAGAAACTAATGGGCTGTAGTTGTACGCTAAAATACCTTGCGAAAAGTTATCAGTAAAAACTACCAGACGCCTAATCATGTCGTCATCAATCACTAATTTTAATAGCTCTTTTCGCCAAGTTAATGAAGGCAGTTTTTCTCTTAGCCATTCATCACTGTTATCTAATGTTGGCAGAGGATTGGTTTCCACTAGCTCTATAGCTGGCTCTGTAATCTCTTCAAGATCTTGTGTATCAATGACTATGACCTCAGGCTTAGTAATTACCTCTTTAAGAACCGGCTGTTGTACGATCTCTTTAACAGTAGCTTTGGGCGGCGGCACTTTGTCTGACATGTAAAACCATAGAGACAAAACTATAATAACAACTATTATCAGGCCTATTAATAACCAAGAGCTTGATTTGTCATGATTTCCAACTGATTCTGAATTTTCCATATAGTCCTATTTGCTGGCTAAAAAGAGATAACGAATATACATGCCAAGTGAAAAGTAAATGAATAAGAGACGAAAGACTATTGCAACGCTTTTTATTAATTGTTGCAAGTACTAAAGCAAAATATTTTGTAAATATTTGCAATGAGGGTATATATAAGAAAAACTAAGAAAGGTGAGCTAACTAGAAACAACAATACACTTGTGAGAGCTAAGGGAGAATAGCGCGCACAAGTGTTGTTACTGATTTGGCTAAAAGGCCTGAACGTTATATTTTGTTTTTATGTTGTGAATGTGTTTGCGATGCCGTTATTACATTAATTGCTGATAGCTCAGAAATATTACCTTGAAGCTCTGCTTCTAATGCATCAATTTTTACAACTGAAGCGCATAACGCTTGTGCACGTTGTTCAAACTCTTGTGCACGGGTTTCCATTTCATGTTCCATTTTTTCACCAAAACTTTCCATGCGTGTTTCAAAAGTTCCGGTATTACCGCCTGAAGACAACAATTCTTTACCAACAGCAATCAATAATGTTCCCATAGAGTTTTGAACCGCTTTTTCAACAACCTCTTCAATACGTGACTCAAAGTCTTCACCAAAGATTTCATCGCCATCAATACCATTTTCATCGATATAAAAACCTCGCTCAACAGAAAGATATTCATCAACTTGTTGATGAATAATATTTAATTCTGCTGAAATTTCTTTACCAATATGATTATCTTCACCTAACAACTCATTAAACGCCATATTAACGCCATCGGATGCAAGAGTGATGGCGTCTAAAGCAATGTCTTTTACTTCAGGGACAACAGCTCTGATGCTTGTTGAGTACTCAGTGATCATAGACTGCTGACTGCTATTTAAATCAATAGCTTTTCCATCAACAATTAGCACTTCATCATTTATTATTTTATATAAACTGTTTTTATCACTATCTAAAAACTCGATGCTTTTTGTTGAAATTTTGACACCGGATTCAAGTTCTACATTACAGCTATCGTGTGCATATACCTTTGGCATTGAAAGGCTTGTTGCTAGTACTAACGCAGAAATGGTAAAAATATTTTTCATGCTATATCCTTAATAATATAAATAATTTCTAGTTTTAATTATAATAGATAGTACAAAAGTGATGCCAAGTTTGAAATTAAAATAAAATCTATATATAACAACAACTTAATTAAAAAGTATTTTTACTTTAGTATATAAATGTAGGCAAAAACACTAAATCATCGTTGTTTTGCCTAATATTTCAGAAATATAAGGAGATAGTGCTTAAGAATCAATTATTCTTACTGGGAAAGTTTACGTATTTCAGAAAACTGAAAAGCCATATCAGGGCTCACCGAATTATTTTTCATGTATTCTTGAAAAGCACTAATGAGTAACCTTAATTGAACCAAATCAGAACTATTAGCCTCATCATTATGAAATTTAACGGCTAAACTAGACAATTTTTTTAAATATGATTTCGTTAAGTGTATTTCCATTTTTTAACATCCAATTGTTTTTATTATATTTTTTAGAACAATGAAGGCTTATAAAGGACGTTAAAAATTACATAACAGATGATATAATTTGTAGCCCAGCCATCATAGGTTTCCCCGTAGATCTGTAGTTTTGCGCGAATATCTTTTCAGATACCTTGCCAGATGAAAAATCATTCTACACAAAACGTTATGAAAGACAACACTTTGTAATAAAACATTTCATTAAAATGAAAAACACCTGCAGATTTAATAGTTAATTTGTTGCATCTCAAATAAACGAGAACGACATCGAGCGAACTCAAATGCTAATTGCTGACCTTGGTACAAGTGTTCGATATCAACTTCAGCACTAACTATTAATTTCACTTTTTGATCATAAAGCTCATCAACTAGAGCAATGAATCGCCTTGCTTCATCATCAAGATGTCTAAGTTGTCCCATCAGCACCCCTTTTCGCTGATAGCTGTCTTCAACACCAGAAAAAACGGCAGGAATTAGCTCACCGCTAAATTGTGGTACGTTGGAGAGCAATATAGTGTCAAACTGATCTGCTAGGGAAATATAATCTCTCTGGCTTCGAGGGCCCGAGCACAAAGCATAAAAATCAAAGTAAATAATTCTGTCAACTCTGGCCACGAAATTAATGACTCGGTGGTTTATATTAATAACTCCAGCGAAAATATCATTTAACAAGGTTAATTCAATGAAGCGCTCTTTCAAATAGTGGCTATATTTTGATGAAGGATAGACATAATTTCGATAACCCTTAGTAGGTGCTTCGAGTTTTTTAACAGAATTCTTACCGCCATAATTGAGGCTCGTAATACGATGATCTACATCTCCGTTAATAGATATAATCTGGCAGTTTTGGCTAAGCAGTGAGATTGTGGGTAGGAATAATTCTCTTTGCAGACCATTGCGATAAAGGTCCTCTGGCTCACAGTTAGAAGTAGTTACTAGAGTGATCCCTTCTTTAAATAATGATTTAAGTAGGCCAGAAATTAGCATAGCATCACCAATGTCAGAGATAAAAAACTCATCAAAACAGAGAACATCAACATTTTCCGCCCATCTTTTTGCTATATTTTTTAAAGGGTCATCTCTATTAATCTGATTTTTAGAACTGTTTTTTGATATCTCATTAAGCTGCTGATGAACACTCTCCATGAAACGATGAAAGTGAATTCGTTGCTTCTTCTCAATAACTAAATGTTGATAAAACAAGTCCATCAACATTGTTTTGCCACGCCCTACTCTGCCATGAAAATAAACGCCCTTAATATTTCCTTTGCTACGATGACGTTTATTGAATTTATACCACCAAGATTTTTTAACAGCCTCTTCTATTATCAGCTCTGTGGTTAAATCACAAAGCGTATTAACCGCTGTCTGTTGGGCTACATCATATGTCAGCTTTTTAGTATTAACGAGTTGTTGATACGCTTTCTTAATTTGCATAACTAAATTAAGCGGTAAGGTGTCTAACCCTAAACGTTCGGCCTTTTAATTTACCCTTTTCTAATTTTCTTAACGCTAATTTTAAGGCACTCTTTTCTACAGCAACATAAGCCCAATTATCAAGGACACTTATTTTTCCTACTTGGGCTCCTTTAATACCATTTTCTCCGGTTAAAGCGCCAAGAATATCACCAGGTCTTACTTTCTGCTTTTTACCACCATCAATTTGGATCGTGGCCATTTTTCCTGATATTGGCTTTTGATCTAATACACTTAAATCAGGTAGTGCTTCACCTTCAATTACTTGGTCAAGATAATCTTCAAGTAAACCAACTTTATAACTTTCTTTATCACTAAATAAAGAACAAGCCACGCCTTTGCTACCTGCACGCCCTGTGCGACCAATTCGATGAACGTGAATTTCACTATCACGTGCAATGTGATAGTTAATAACCACATCTAAATCATCTATATCCAACCCTCTCGAGGCAACGTCAGTAGCGACTAAAACAGCAACGCTTTTATTGGCAAAACGGATTAAAGTTTGATCTCTGTCGCGTTGTTCTAAATCACCATGTAAAGCTAATACACTAAAGCCATAATCATCTAGCTGGTCAGCGACCTCTTGTGTTTCTTTTTTAGTATTACAAAAAATAACGGCTGATTGCGGATTATGAGACATTAATAATAAACGAACGGCTAATAATCGCTGCTCAGTATCTTCAACTTTATAAAAATGCTGCTTTATCGTCGAGTCATCATGAGTCGATTCAACTTTAGCCATAACCGGATTAACCATGATGTTTTTAGCTATTGTTTGAATTTGCTGTGGGTAAGTAGCACTGAACAATAAAGTTTGACGCTGTTTTGGCGATCGCTCAACAATATTATCTAGGGCGGCTTGAAAACCCATTTCTAACATACGGTCTGCTTCATCTAAAATCAAAATTTCTAAATGGTCTAACTTTAATGTGCCCTTGATAACGTGTTCTTCAACTCTCCCAGGTGTACCAACGATGATATGAGCACCATGTTCAAGAGAGCCAATTTGTGGTCCAAACGGTGTACCACCACATAACGTTAGCACTTTAATATTATGAATTGCCCGAGCTAATTTCCTGATCTCTTTTGCGACTTGATCGGCTAACTCTCTTGTTGGGCATAAAATGAGTGACTGAATTCTGAAACGTTTTACATTCAGCTTTTGAAGTAAACCTAAACCAAAGGCGGCTGTTTTACCTGAGCCCGTTTTTCCTTGCCCAATAACATCTTTACCCGCAATGATGTCTGGCAGGCTTAATGCTTGAATAGGTGTCATGGTTTGATAACCTAAAGAGGATAAATTTTTTAATAAATCAGTATTTAAGTTTAAAGATGAAAAGTCAGTAGCTTTATTTGAGCTCAAGGGAGTATCCTTCATTTACAATATTTGAACGTGCTGTACTATTAGCGCGCATAATAACAGTAAAGCAGAAATACAACTATCAACAAGTAAACATAGTTGGTAATTATATTTTAAAGCCTGCTTTACCTAGTTATTTATGCAAAGTAATCGCCCCAATAACGACAATAATAAGACTGATGAATGAATGACAACAAGAACAATTCTTGGCAACAAGAGTGGCAAGTTTTACATAACGATCATGAAAATTATGAGCGTTTTTCCCTGATCATAAAGTTATTAGCAATAACGGTTTGCTGTATTAATCTAATTTTTAACCTGCCATTAACCATTTCAGTTTTATTACTACTAACGTTATGGTTACAAGACGCTATTTGGAAAACCTTTCAGGCTAGACTTTCTGTAAGGTTGTTATTGATTGAGCAGAACCTTGACATTTCACCATCAGAAAATTCAAATAATGGTGCATTTCAGTTATATACTACTTGGCAAGCTCAGCGTTTAAAGTCCAAAGATTTAGTTTTAGAATACATTGCCAATGCATTAAGGCCGACGATAATGTTTCCATACGCCATTTTAATACTTATTAATCTGATATTTGTTTTGCTATAATATATTTGATACTCAAAAAAGTGGCTGAGCAATGAATAGAAAAAAGAAAATAAACCAAGCATTAAAAAAACGTGTAAAAAAAACCAATTCAAAATTACACACGAGTAATAAACCAAAATACATTTCTAAAGCAGATCGAGCTAAAATTGCAGCAGAAAAAAATAGTGAAACCGATAACGACAATGAACAAAGTGAAAGTTAATACTTAACTTTCACTTTGTTATTGGTATCTCGACTTTTTCTAATTAATTCATCACTGGCAATCGTGTCATTAGATTTTGCCAGTCGGTCATATAATAAAACATTAACTGATGCGGCTAAATTCATGCAACCTACTGTTGGTACATAAACAACAGCATCAGCACGATCAATGATCTGCTGAGCAATAGTGCCATCTTCAGGGCCAAAGATATAAATGGCTTTTTGCGGATGAATAAAATCAGGTAAGGGTATTGCACCTTCAATTAAGTCAACACAGATTATTTTTGTCCCTTTATCAATACTATCAAGTAAACAACCAACACCTGTGAGAGGTATTTTTAAACTTACACCTTTAGTATCGGTATTAAACTTTTCAGCCCTTGCATATCGCTCCCCGGTGTAACGAACGGCATCTACTTGATAACAACCAGCAGCGCGCATTACTGCCCCCACATTCGATGGGCTTTTAGGGTTTGTTAAACCAATAGTAATGTGTTTACTTTCCATTAAAAATAATCCCTTAATTAAGTTTGTTGTTGAGTTGAACTAAAAATGTCAACTTCTACTACAGAAGTTGACATTTTAAACGCTAATGACCTTGGAGCAATTTCATTAATAGTTAACGAATATCAGATCATTCACTTTGACTAAATGAGCCTTTCACTTTTTCTCGCATGGTTTGTATTAACATATAAAAATAAGGCACTAAAATCGTACCAAATAATGTTGCGGCTACCATTCCAGCAAGTACAGTTAAACCTAATGACACCCTACTTCCTGCTCCAGCTCCCGTTGCGAAAACTAATGGTAGTACACCAAGAATAAATGATAGTGCCGTCATTAATACCGCTCTAAAACGCATTCTTGCCGCATTTAGCGCGGCATTAAAAATAGTTTCGCCTGCCGCACGCTGCTCCATGGCAAATTCAACAATTAATATCGCAGTTTTAGTTGATAAACCTATAAGTAAAACTAAACCTACTTGAGCATAAATATTATTAGCCATACCAACGGTGTATAAAGCTAACATTGCACCAAATAACGCTAATGGCACGGCGGCAATAACCGAAAATGGAATGGTCCAACTTTCATATTGTGCCACTAAAAATAAGTAAACAAACAATATCGCTAAGGCAAATAATACCGGTGCTAAATCGCCAGCTTCTATCTCTTGTTTAGATTGTCCTGACCATTCAAAAATATAGCCGGCAGGCAATTTACTTGCTAATTCTTCCATTACCGCTATAGCCTGTCCTGAAGAATAACCAGGAGCTGCCTGACCAGTAATACTCGCACTTCGATATAAATTAAAGTGAGTAATACTTGTAGGACCTAAGATTGGCGTTAATTTAGCGAGTGTTGTTAATGGCACCATATCACCATCTTTATTACGCACATAATAATGACGTAAATCTGAAGGTTCTTTTCGGTATTCAGTTTCAGCTTGAATTGTTACGCGGTATGTTCGGCCAAACTGGCTGAAATCATTGATGTACAAAGAACCTAACTGCGCCTGTAATGTGACAAAAATATCAGAAAGCGATACACCTTGCGCTTTTGCTTTATTGCGATCAACATCTAAGAAGTACTGAGGAACATTCGCTCTAAAAGTAGAAAAAACACGAGTCAACTCGGGCCGTTGATTTGCTTCATAAATCAAACCATTCATTACTTGAGCAAGCGCTGCTGGATCTCGTCCTTCACTGTCTTGTAATTTAAATTCAAAGCCTGAACTGTTACCCAAACCTGGGATAGGAGGGGGATTAAAGACCATAATCTGAGCGTCAGGCATTGACCAAAGTTGTCCCATTAAACGCGGAATAACTTGCTTTAATCCAAGTTCAGGCTCAGTACGATCTTCCCAGTCATGTAAGATGATAATACCTAAAGCATTATTTGAACCTGCTCCGCCTAATAAGGAATAACCAGCAACAGTAATAATATGTTCGACTGCGGGGTCATTGGTGATAATTGGCGATATTTTATCCATAACCGCTTGGGTACGATTACTTGATGCAGCATCTGGCAGCTGTATATCAACAAATAAATAACCTTGATCTTCCTCTGGTAAAAATGCGGTAGGGACAGAAGCCGTTAACCAACCGGTAGCGCCAAAAACAATTAAAACTAAAATGCCAATTCTTAACGCTCTTTTTAAAACGAAATTAACAGTCTTAGTATAGCCCCCGGTTAACTTGACGATACCGCGTTCAAATGGTTTCAACCACTTCACCGGCTTCATGTTTTTCTCACTTAATAACACAGTACACAAAGCGGGACTTAAGGTTAATGCATTGAGCGATGAAATAAGTACGGCAAACGAGATCGTTACAGAGAATTGTTTGTATAACTCGCCGGTAATACCCGGCATAAAACCGACAGGAACAAAAACCGCCAGCAAAACTAAAGTGGTTGCAATTATAGGGCCTGAAACTTGTTCCATCGCCTTAGTAACAGCTTCTTTGATGGGAAGTTTTTCTTCTTTTAATATGCGTTCAACATTTTCAATAACGATAATGGCATCATCAACCACTATCCCTATCGCCAACACTAAACCAAATAAGGTGATGGTATTAATGGAATAGCCCATTAAAATCATAAAAGCAAAAGTACCGATCAACGACACAGGAATTGCGAGTGTCGGTATAATAGTAGCTCGCCAGTTTTGTAAAAATAGAAATACCACTAAAATAACTAAACCAACAGCTTGAAAGAGCGTTACTTGAACTTCTTCCATCGAACGAATAATAAAAGCGGTTGTATCGTAAGGTACAACATACTCAAGTCCGTCAGGGAAGCGCTCAGACAACTCTTTCATTTTATCTTTCACCAACATCGCAACTTCAGTGGCATTGGCATCAGGTAATTGGTAAATAACTAAAAATGCAGTTTCGTTGCCATCTAGTCTAGCTCGAGTAGAGTAATCTTCTGCACCTAGTTCAAGTCGAGCAATATCACTTAAACGAACAAAGTTACCATTTGTCTGTGCTCTAATAATGGTTTGACCAAATTCTTCTGGTGTTCTTAAACGGCCTTTTGCTTGGATGGAGTATTCAAACTGTTGATTAGGTAAGGTTGGACTTGCTCCTAATTTACCTGCAGCAACAATCATATTTTGCTCTTGCAACGCTTGTTGTACTTCGGCAACAGTAATATTGAGAGAAGCCATGCGATCTGGTTTTAACCATGCTCGCATGCTGTAAGTCATTTCTCCCATAACTTCAGCCGATGCTACTCCTTTAATACGGCTTAATGGCTCAACTAAATAATTAGTGGCATAATTACTTAAAAACAGCTGATCGATATTTTCATGCTCTGAGAATAAATTAACCCCTAATAGCATACTGCTTGATTTTTTCTTAACATCGACCCCTTGTCTTGTTACTTCTGAAGGTAGTGAGCTTGTTGCTAAAGCAACACGATTTTGCACATTCACTTGTGCCATGTCACCATCAGTACCTACTTTAAAAAACACCGTAATAACCGCGCTGCCGTTATTAGACGCCGTTGATTCGATATACATCATGTCTTCAACACCATTGACCTGTTCTTCAATGGGTCTGATAACCGACTCTTCAACAACCTGTGCACTTGCTCCAGGGTAGACTGTTGAAATTTGTACTTGTGGAGGGGTAATTTCTGGGTACATATTTACCGGTAACAAAGTCATTGCAATTAAACCCGCAAGGGTGATTACAATAGAAATTACAAAAGCAAATTTAGGCCGTTCAATAAATGTTTTACTGATCATGAATTAGCCCTTTTTAAGTTCAGCAGTTGTTGAGTCATCGACTATGTCTGAAATAGTACCGGTTAAATTATCAACCGATTTAATTACTGCCTTTACTTCGACGCCAGGTTTTACTTTTTGCAGACCTTCAATGATTATTTGCTCGCCTGATTTTAGACCTGAATCAACTACCCACATGGCATTAATACGTCGACCAAGCACAACATGACGTTGAGTAACCTTGTTATCTTTAACAACCAAGACAAATTTACCTTGCTGATTTTCTTGTACTGCCGCCTGTGGCACTAGCGACATTTGTTCTTTTTCTTGGCCTTCTAAAACTAAAGTGACGAATAAGCCGGGTAAAATAATGCCATCAGGGTTATTAAACAAAGCCCTTAATTCAACGGTGCCCATGCTTTGATCAATTTTTGTATCAGCAAAGTCAAAAACGCCTGGTTCAGGGTAAAGAGAGTTATTAGGCAATCGAATGCTAATATTCGCACTCGGCTTCTTGATTCCTTGTTCTTGTTGCTCTTTTCTGTGCTCTTGCACATAAGAAATGTACAGGCTTTCTTCTACTTGAAAACTTACATGCATCGGGTCTGTCAGTGTTAATGTTGCTAAAACATCACTTGTTGGCCCAACCACGTTACCAACATTATAATTAACTTTACCGATACGACCAGCAAATGGTGCAGTAATGGTGGTGTAACTTAAGTTTAATTCAGCTTTATCAAGTGCCGCTTTTGCTACTCTAACTGACGCTTTAGTTTGTGCTTCATTGGTGATCAACTTATCCAAATCAGACTGAGAAATAAAACCATCTGCTGCAATCTCTTTTCCACGTTTCAAGTCTCTTTCAGCGCCATTAGCTCCAGCAACTTTACTGGTTAAATCAGCTTTGGCAGAGGCAACGGAGGCAAGGTATTCTGCTGGATCTATCTTTAATAACACTTGACCAGCTTCAACTCTAGAACCTTCCCTAAAAGATCGTTCTAATAACTCACCTTCTACACGAGCACGTAAATTAGCCTCTTTAGATGCAACTGTCCGTGCAACAAATTCACGGTATTGCCCTATTTCCTGGGTATTAATTTGATAAACAGAAACGGCAGGTGCAGGGGCAACTCGTTGAGTAACTTCAGCTTCCCCACATGCAGCTAAAACTATTGTAGAAAAACTTATCGCTAATATTGTTGATAAACTTAATTTTGATTTACAATTAGCTTGAATATTTTGCGGCATCATCAATGCACTTCCTTTAGTGGTGTTCATATGTGTTTTAATCGTCGATTATGGCACTTGCCAGCACTAAATACAGCAGGTAATTGTTAATAAAGCAACGCTAAGTTGTTAAAATAGGTAATTTACGGCGTTTATTTATTCGTTAACTAGTTTGTGCCCACTATTTACTATTAATGCTATTAAATACTGGGTACATTATTAGCAATATAGATACTTTAGATTTACAACCCAAGGAATAAGAATGAACAAACCTCAACGTGACATCACCTTACGATTTTTAGCTGAGCCTCAGGATGTTAATTTTGGTGGAAAAGTACATGGTGGTGCAGTAATGAAGTGGATAGATTTAGCCGCTTATGCTTGTGCGGCAGGATGGAGTGGTCGTTATTGTGTTACCGCTTATGCGGGTGGAATTAGGTTTGTTGCACCAATACATGTTGGCTCTTTAGTAGAAGTAGAAGCTAAGGTGATTTACACCGGAAATTCTTCAATGCATATTGCGTTAGAAGTGAATGCTTGTGATCCAAAGTCGCTAAATCGTCGGTTAACTACCCACTGTATTGTTATTATGGTGGCTGTTGATGAAACCGGTCAAAAGATAACAATCCCGAGCTGGGTACCTGAATCAGTTAGTGATATTAAACAACATGAAGCGGCTGTAAAGCTAATGGAAATGCGTAAACACATTGGTGAAGAAATGCAGATATTTGTTGATTGATACATAGTACAACATAGAGATTACAATACCGTTACACCTTGGCTATTAAATTACTGGTTGTTTATTAACGAAAAGCTTATTATCCATGCCAACGTTTTATTGTTCAAATTTTATTTATTACCCTTTGTGAGGAAGTATGTTCAAAAATCCAATTCAGCGATTCATCAAATCAGCACTGCTATTAAGTACGGTCGCACTTTCAACATCAGCATTATCTACAGAAGTTACTTTTTATACTTCGGCCTCAGACAGCCCAATAGTAATTAACCTATTTGACAACGCCACCCCTAAAACGGTAGCTAATTTTTTATCGTACGTAAATGATGGCTCTTACGATAATACGGTTGTTCATCGCAGCGTTCCTGGTTTTGTTGTTCAAGGAGGCGGATATGTATTTGAAGGCTCTTTGAATTTAACCAAGCTACCAACAAAAACCTCTGTTGTTAATGAACCGGTATATTCTAATCGCCGTGGCACGATTGCTATGGCAAAAATTGGTGGTCAGCCAAACAGTGCAACCAACCAATGGTTTTTTAATTTAATTGATAACCATAATGCATTAGATGCGACAGAGAGCGGCTATACTGTATTTGGACAAGTTATAGAAGGTATGGATATTGTTGATAAAATCGCAGGTTACGCCACTTGTAATTCAATACCAACCATTGATTTCGATTGTTCTGCAGACAACGTTCCTGGCGTTGAAAATCTAGTAACAATTTATAGCGCTACTATTTCAGATACATCTATAGACAGTGCTAATGGCCTTAACCCTATTGAAAACACCTTAATTGATGCTAAAGAAGATAGCGGTGGTAGCTCAAGTATTTTAGCTTTATTTGCTTTGAGCTTCTTAATATTTAGGCGTAAAAAATAAATTAATTATTTTTTATAAATTCCAATTCATACGACAAAAAAAGGAGCATATAGCTCCTTTTTTATTGTTAACTTTCTGCACTCTTTAGTTTAAATTCATTTCTTGTACTTTTTCATGGGCAATTTCTGGCTGTGTCATGGCAGGTTTAGCATGCAAATTAGCTTTAAGCTGTCCTTTTCGGTGTTTTAACGCCGCATCAAGTTTTTTCTTAGCGCTTGCTATTGCAGGATACATTACATCATCAGCAGCGGTGGTTGATATTCGCCCCCCTTCATAATTGGTGGTAATTTCTACCTTATACTTATTGTTTTCTTTTGAAATAATCACATCAAGTGCAATCAATGTTGGAAAGTGGCTAGCTATTTTGGAGAATTTTTCTTCTATATCTGCTTGGATTGAATCATTTACTTCAACGTGGTGACCAGAAAGATTTATTTTCATAACATTACCTTTATTTTGTATAACATCTTTAATAAAACTGGGGACAAACTAGATTAAAAACAAGGTTATTACTAATTTTTAATTAAAAATAAATTTATAAATAAGTAATCGACTTAATTTACATGTTAAATAATAACAATTAGCTGAGTAGAAAGATTGATCTACTTCAACAAATTAATAATAGCTGATAAAAATTATTTGATCGCTTTACCCGGCAATTAAAAATAAATTAATTAACCTCCATAGCTTCAATATTAATGATCCCTGAGCGGTTTAACGTTATTTTAAACCGCTGTAAGTTTTTCAAATGCTCTTTATCTGTTTGTAGTAAAACCAAATTAATTTGATATCGCCTTTCCACAGCTTGTTTGTTTATTTTATTGCCTTCGAGGCTATACAGGCGCCCTTCTCCTTTTTTTAGAAACCGAACAAAAGGCGTTAAATTGAAAAATATCTGTCCTTGAATCTCATCATAACCAGGAAGAAACTGCTTAGCATAAACTTTTGTATCACTTCTAAAGTGCAATAAGCGAGCGGCTTGTTTGTTTTGATGACGCCTTTGCTGAAACAAACGATCTACTTCATCAGGTAAGTCTTTGACACGAATATATTCAAGCCATAATGTTTGACTAGTCATTAGAGACTTAGTGATACTATTGGTAAACAATAACTTCCATTTAGGCAGTCCTCGCTGAATTTTTCGCCATATCAATCGAGTAATATCGTCTTTAAAAATTTCACGCAAACCATAAATAACACCTAACATGCCTACCAGTACAATAGTCACTTCGGTGAAGTTAGAACGAGCGTTGAGTACTAACATCATTACAAATGCCATAATAATAGCCGTTACTGTGCCTCTGACTAATCGCTTTAAATTGGTATTTAAATTACGTGTTTCTTTTTGAAAAACAACACCGTACTCAATCAAGCGTTGTAATAGGCGCATTTTATTCGTTATACGATTGGGATCACTTAATGTTACCTGTGAGTTGTACTGATTGTTAGTACGGTAATCGTTTTCATCGCGGCATAAATCAAACAAGAATTTTCGTTCAACACTATGTTCACTACTTTTGGGGCCTTGAGAGAGCAACTTTAAGAATGATTGTTCAACATGCCAACTTAAATAATTATCAGCATTATCAAAATAAGGCCTTAGTATTTTATCAGGGGGTGTATAGCGTCTCAACTTTTTCAGAAGTGACAAAGTTTGTTCAGCTACTTCAATGGCTTGAGCGTAAAACTCATCAACTGAAGATAATTGTAGGGCTTGCTTAACATCTGTGTCTAACGCTAAGCGTATTTGATAGGAGAATAAGTTAAGATTAAGGCGATAATCACTTTGCTGACCTTTCTTTTGGCTAATAAACCGGCTTCTAACTAAAGGTAGGTGTAATTGGTCAGAATAATAAGCACTATGGCATTTTATACTACTGTGAAAATAATTTTCTTCACTTAACGTACTTGGGCTAATCCCCATTTCAACCGGTAAGGAAAAGTATAGATCAATGCGTTGGTTGTCTTGTGGCAATAGTTGGTGAGTTATTTTAAACGATAAGTTTTCATCTTGAGTCAGTTTGATGTTATTCACTCGTAATTATTACTCCCAAATAAATGTTCAAACAAAATAGCTACTGGTAATAATAGCTGATTGGCAAGTAAAAAAAAGGAGAAAGTGACTACTTTCTCCTAGTATTTATATCATTTAATTAATTTTTACATCGTCCTGATATGATTTTGAACCTTGTTTTAAATCCCTGTTTTATTGAGCATCGATTTGATTGTCGGGATGCGCTTTTTCAAAAGCGATCAGTGATTGGCAATTACTGACAACGCGACAAATATTAGGCAAAAGGCTTAAATCAACACCAAAGCGTTTAGCATTATACACTTGTGGGACTAAACAAATATCCGCGAAGGTTATTTGGTCAGCAAAAC
The DNA here is from genome assembly GCA_022969175.1 of Colwellia sp. Taxonomy (GTDB): domain Bacteria; phylum Pseudomonadota; class Gammaproteobacteria; order Enterobacterales; family Alteromonadaceae; genus JALJPB01. The sequence continues at coordinate 18,237 of JALJPB010000039.1, forward strand.
AATACTGACCACTAGTTTTAACAAGTTGAGCTTCTATGCTTGCGAAACCTGTCTTCATCCAATGTTGAACCCAGTCCATTTTCTCTTGTTCAGTCACATTTAACTCTTTCACTAAGTATTGCTGCACTCGCAAATTATTAATGGGATGCATTTCACAAGCTATGTCTAGGGAAAGTGCCTGAACCTTAGCTTTCAATGCTAAATCATCCGGGTATAAAGCAACATCAGGGAAGAGGTTATCTAAATAATCAATAATGGCAACAGATTGATTTAAAACTAAATCACCATCAACCAAAGTTGGTACTAAATGACTAGGATTTAATGCGCTATATTCTTCTGTATGTTGCTCGCCACCATTTTTAACTAAATGAACAGAGATAGACTCAAAGTCTATTTCCTTTAGGTGTAAGGCAATTCGTACTCGGTACGCAGCTGAAGAGCGCCAATATCCATATAATTTTATCAAGGCATTATCCTCGGCTAATAAATTTGAAAGACATTAAATATTGTTTTTATATTGTGTTACTTGCTGATCAATAGCACCAAAAATGCTATCACCGTTTTTATCAAACATCTCAATGCGCACGGTATCACCAAATTTCATAAATGATGTGGTTGGTTTACCATCAGCAATTATCTCTAACATTCGTTTTTCAGCTAAACAACTTGAACCTGCGCTACGGTCATAATTAGAAATAGTGCCAGATCCGACCACACAACCTGCAGACAACGGGCGTGTTTTAGCAGCATGTGCCACTATAGTTGGGAAATCAAATGTCATGTCTACACCACAATTAGGCTGGCCAAATAACTCATCATTAAAATGTGTGGTTAGTGGTAAATGCAGTTTCTTGCCATCCCAAGCGTCACCAAGTTCATCAGGAGTAATAGCAACCGGAGAAAATGCACTTGAAGGCTTTGAGCCAAAAAATCCAAAGCCTTTTGCTAACTCTCCAGGTATTAGATTTCTAAGAGAAACGTCATTTACCAACATCAATAATTTAATATATTGTGATGCTTCTTCTGCCGATGCCCCCATAGGCACATCGGTGGTAATTACGGCGACTTCAGACTCAAAGTCGATACCAAAATCTTCTGAAGAAACCTGAATTTCATCGCGTGGTCCAATGAAAGCATCTGATCCTCCTTGATACATTAAGGGATCAGTCCAAAATGTTGCTGGCATTTCAGCGTTACGTGCCTTGCGAACTAACTCTACATGGTTTACATAAGCACTTGCATCTGCCCATTGATATGCGCGGGGTAATGGTGACTCACAGTTTGTTTGTTCAAAGGTAATTGAGCCTTCTATAGTTCCTGCATTGAGCGCATGATAAACAGTCGCTAATTTGTCGCTAACGTCACTCCAATTATCTAAAGCGTGTTGTAATGTTTTGGCAATATCGGTTACCGTAACAGCTGTTGTTAAATCACGACTTACCACAACTAACTGGCCATCGCGGGTATTATTTTTGAGTGTAGCTAACTTCATTTCACAACCTTACCTATTTTTCAATTAAAAAAAAATCAATATATATATGTAAACTATCTATAAGATTTATCCAATGAGTTAATTTTACGGATTTCGGCAAGAATTACTAGTGATTGCAGTAGGATGATATAAGGGGATAATTGTCTGTAATTGTTTACATCAATTTAATATTATTCGCTATATTTTGAAGGTTTTAACGCAAATAAATAAAATAAAGAAAACTGGCCTTTAAAAATAAGGGCTACAAGGCCAGCATCATTTGTAGTTAGATCTTTACGGTTTTTTTATTGATATCATATTCACGTAGTTTATTAGCTATGGCGGTATGGCTCAATCCTAATTTTTTAGCGAGTTGACGAGTACTTGGGTAGGCCGGATAAAGCTTTCTGAGTAGATCAGCTTCAAATCCTTTCACAGCACCGTCCAGTGTACCTTCAAACTCTTGTTCTAAATAACCATGTTCTCGAGTATAAGCGGGCAATTGCAAGTGGTCGATAGAAATAATATTCCCTTCCATCAAAGAAACAGCACGAATAATAACATTTTCTAACTGACGAACATTACCAGGCCATGGATAGTGTTCGATAAAATCACGGCATTCATCGTCTAATTTAACACGACTTTTCCCTAATTTATTCGCTGATTTTGCAATAAATAACTCTGCCAAAGGTAAAATATCATTTCGACGATCCCTTAGCGGCGGAATATTTAACCCTAAAACATTTAAGCGGTAATAGAGATCTTCTCTAAATTCGCCTAGTGATACTAAATTAAGTAAATCTTTATTGGTGGAACAAATAATTCGCACGTTGACCTTATTTTCTTTTTCGTCATCAACACGACGAAAACTACCATCTTGAATAACGCGCAACAATTTAGTTTGTAACTTCGCTGACATTTCGCCCACTTCATCGAGAAAAATAGAGCCGCCATCTGCCAGTTCAAAAAGACCTCTTTTACTGTCAACAGCCCCAGATACTCCTGAGCCAAATAGCTCAGTTTCAGCAGCATCATCAGGAAGAGTGGCACAGTTTAAGGTCATAAATGGGCTTTTAGTTCTATCACTCGCAGCATGGCAAGCCCTTGCGAGCAACTCTTTGCCGGTACCCGTTTCACCAAAGATCAATACTGATGAATCTAACAATGACATACGTTTAGTTTCGCGGATGACTTTTCTCATCACGCTGCTGCTGCTTTGAATGCCAGAAAATTCATTATCATTGGGCTGTTTAAAGGCACTCATCTGTTGACCTAACCTAACTTCAGACTTCAAAATTAGCACAGCACCAACCAATACTTGCTTACCAGAGTCTTCCTCAACATTGATAGGTAAAATATCCGCGACAAAATCTTCATCTTGAAATTTTAAACGACGGGTTTGAGCTAAAACATCATCACCATCTAACCAACGGCTAAAGTTGAAACCTTTGAGTAAAGTTACAACTGGCTCACCAACATAAAGTTTTTCATCGCTGTTTATAATTTCTGCGGCAATGGTATTCATTTGACGAATATTACCCTTTGCATCGATAGATATAAAGGGATCTGGAAAGGTTTGAATCAAAGTGGCGAGTTCATTTTTTTCACGTTCAGAAGGCATATAAGGTGAGGTTTTAACATCCCCTACTCCTTCAAGCAAACGCAACTGCGGCATAAATTTTTGTAATTGAGAAAAATCTAAATCAGGGATATCTATAAAGATACGACCTTGTTGATTAAACTCAATGCCACGCACATTAATCTCATATTCAACAAAAATACCGAGTATTTTTTGTCCCATGCCAACACGGTCACTACAAGTGATTTCCAAACGCATCTACAATAGCCTTATAATTATAAAAAACATGTTAATAAATTACTTAAAAAATGTATCTCGCAGGCTATTGTAAACTAATTTGTACAAGAAAAAAGCTTCTATTGAATTAAAAGCTTTATTAGAATCTTGTGAAATTAGCGATAAAACTATTTTTTAACTAAGCTCTTAAGTTGGTTTAAAATTTCTTTACGGACTTCAGTTAATTTAGGCGGATTGTCATTAAATGGCAGAGGTCGACACAGATGCATGGCCTTTAAACCCAAACGAGAGGTAAGTAAACCAGCACCTAAGCCTTGAGCAAGCCTAGCGGACATCTTTCCCAATAAATCAGCGCCGACCATTTCAGTTCCAAAATCTGCAATTAATTCACTCGCTCCAGCATAAGCCATATTGATAAAGACTTGCTTGATTAATTTAATTCGGCTCCAATAACCAAGCTTAAGACCATAAAGCCCTGAAATTTTATCTAACATTCGTAAATTTCGCCACAACATAACCAACATATCAATCAAGGCTACCGGGCTTAAAGCAACCAACACAACAGCTTCAGTAGAAAATTTCGATATTTCTGCAATAACTTTTTTATCGACATGACTTAATACTAATTTAGAATAAAGTTGCAAAAGCTCACTATCGGAATATTCTCCTTTTAGCGCTTCAAGCCATTTATCTTCTTGGCTTGACATTAAATCTGAGGGTAAGTTTTTTGAGAGTTGCTGACAAAATTGTTCAACATTTATTGGTGTTTCATCTGCTAATGTTTCAACAGCTTGAGCTTTTATATGTTGTTGATGTTTGAGCTGTCTTAACCCTGATAATTCACGCCAAAGAGCGCCACCAGCAATAAAAGTAAGTCCAGCAAGAATGATTCCGTAAATGCTGGTTGAAATAGGTGACTCTGTAAAACCTGCGATAAAAAAGTTAAACGTTTCTACACAGACCATTACCGATATTAAAGATAGAACAATTCGCCAAAGCCAACGAGGTTTACTGGTTAATTTAATATCTTGCATCAGTACTTCATTACTTTCCTCAATTTCCTCTTCAAAGGGTACTAGATCTTGATTATCAAATATAATTTGCTGTGTTGTGTCTGTTAATGACTGCTTATCAGGAAATAGCTCAGTGTCACTAAACAATATTTGCTGCTGATGCTTCGTTATCGTTTTTTCTGTATTAGTGGTTTTATTTTGCTCTTTATTATCAAAGTTACTCATTTCATTTTATCTCCAAGCAAAAATTGTAGTACCTGATCCATTCTAATATGAGGTAAACACTCATGTGCTGAAATTGACTGTTGCGGTTCAAAGTTAATAAAATTGAAATGACTTTCTTTCCAGTAGTCAGCATTAGGTAATTTTTTAGGTACACTACCAGGGAAAACAGTAATAGTTTTATCATCACTTGTTCGTCGACCTTGAATGACAGGAACTTGCTGTCCTTGGTGTAAACTTTTTCCTGATGCCGTTGCTTTTACTGACGCAATCGCCAGTGTTTTCATCTTTATTGCATCATAATTTAGTTGATGTTTTGACTGATAAATTAGTTCATTCAATAAAGACACCATATTACCGTGTTGATCTTGGGTAACATGATCAGCTTTAGTTGCTGCAAATAGCAGTTTATCAATTTTTGGTGAGAACAATCGAGAAAACAAACTAGATTGACCATAGCTATAACTTTCTAAAATCATTGATATTGCCTGCTTTAAATCAGCAAAGCTTTCTGGGCCTTTATTTAAAGGTGACAAACAATCCGCTAAAACAATTTGACGATCAAATTTTAAAAAATGTTGCTGGTAAAATTTGCGTACAACACGTTCTTTGTATTCAACATAACGTGATCTTAACATGCCAATAAATGTATCATCACTCGCATTTTGGTATTCGTTAGCATCAAGTTCAGAGAAATTAGCGAAGGGAATAAACTCTAAAATTGGTGCCCCTGCAAGCTCGCCAGGTAAAATGAAACGCCCTGGTTGAATGACAGATAAGCCAAGATCATTTCTAAATCTATGTAATAGCTCAGTATACTCTTGCGCTAATTTCGCCATTAAACTTTCATCTACCACTTGAAAAGGATCTATTGTTCTAACTTTTTCAATAAAGTCTCGGCTAAGTTCTGCCCGAGGCGATGTTAATAACAAATCAACGGTTTGTTGAGACCACTCTTCAAAAGTTTGGTTTAACATAGGTAAATCGAGCAACCATTCTCCAGGGTAATCGGTAATATCTATTGTTAACGTAGCCATATCGGTTGCGTATTTTAGAAAAGAGTCTTTTGGTTTATAACGAATAGCAATACGCAGTTCACTTATGCCGTGAGTTGGCTCTGGCCATGAGGGGGGCTGATTAACAAAGGCTGCCATTGAGTTATCATAATCAAATCGAGTAATATGAATGTTTTTTTGAGGAATACGTTTAGCCGCAATAAATTGTCCTTGATGTACTGGCGTAAAAAAACTGAGTTGCGAATTATTACCTTCATTAATGAGTTGATTGGTTAAAGAGGTAATAAAAGCTGTTTTCCCACTACGACTTAAGCCAGTAACCGCTAATGTTACATGTTGATCTATAGTTCGATTAAGTAAGTCACTTGCTTTTGACTTTAGTTTTTCAATCCGATCTTTGTTTATTAATGCCATATGCCCTTGCTTAGCTTTTATTTTAAGCTTTAACGACCACTATTATCGTATTAGTTAAATGGATGATAGCGATTTTCAGCTAATAAAAAAAGCAACTTTCGTTGCTTTTTTATCTCACTGTAACCTATTGATTTATCAATGGCCGATTACAAGCGATTAATTTCCCTAGATACCGTAAATTCCGGCGAGGTAACATATTTCTCCATTGAGCGGAGCTGTCTTTCTAAACCACCATATTTACGTTTAATATCATGGAATGCTTGTCTTGGTGGCTCACCTGATTGCCAAATACGAGCTTTCACTTTAATTGATTCATTGCAAATATCATTTTCTTTATAATTTTCATGATCTTGTGCATTAGTAAATTTCTTGCCTTTATTTACCTTTCCTGATTTTTTGTCTAAAATGAACCAAGCAGCGATATAGATAACAACAAACCAACCCATACCTAACAGCACACCAGAAACGACTAATATACGAACTAACCATGTTTCCCAACCAAAATAGTCAGCTAAACCAGCACATACCCCAGCAATTTTCCCCTTGCAGGGATCTCGATAAAGTTCTCCTCTGCGTTTGCTCATTCTTTGTTCCTCCAATCAGGTGTCTCCGCATCTAAAATAGCTTCTAAGGTCTTAATTCTATCAGCCATTTTGTCTGCCAACTCTGATAACTCTGATAACTGAATGTATTCTTCTTCACTTAAACCTTGACTCACTTGACGCTTGCTACGGTAGTGTAATATCAGCCAAATTGGTGCAACGATCACCATAAAAATGATCATAGGTGCCATAATAATATCGCTCACAGACTTTCTCCTTTACTTCAAATGGTCAAATTTATTTTTTTGTTTTTGTTTTTTTATTCATTTTAGCTTTAAGTTTTGCTAATTCATCATCGATGCCTTCTTGGGCTTCGAGGTCAGCAATTTCATCCGCTAATGATTTTTTACCCATATCAAATGATTCAACTTGTCCTTCAAGATCATCAACTTTTCGTTCATATGAATCAAAACGACTAAGGGCATCATTAACGCGATCACTGTCAATTTTTTGTCTTATTTTCAACCGAGAACTTACCGTTTTTTCACGCATCACTATTGCTTTTTTACGTGCCTTAGCATCAACAAGTTTATCTTGTAATTGAGATATTTCCTCTTGAAGTTTTGCTATATGCTCATCTACATGTGCTAATTCATCAGTAAGTGCAGTGCTGCTTTCTGTACATTTACCTTTTTCAATCAATGCAGCTCTCGCTAAATCATCACGCCCTTTGCTTAAAGCTAATTCTGCTTTTTCTTGCCACTGTTGTGCATCGGCTTGGTAACGTGCGGCTTGGCGAGTAATTTCTTTTTTATCTGCCAATGTTTTTGCTGAAGTTGAACGTACTTCAACTAGCGTATCTTCCATTTCCTGAATGATCAGTCGAACCATTTTTTCAGGATCTTCCGCTTTATCTAATATGCTATTTATATTAGAGTTAATAATATCTGTAAACCTTGAAAAAACACCCATAACAACTACCTCAGTTAACGTTTTAAATTTTAAATCTTGTTCTTATGTTATTCATTATCCAAGCCAAGTTTATTTCCTATCATAACAGATTGTTTTATTTGATTTTATTATTATTTCAGAAAAAACTTCAAAGTTAACGTTTAATGAAATACACTATTTGTTAGTGAAATAAACCAATTATTAGGTCAAGCAATGTCACGGTTTAATCAACAAGATAATCTAATTGGACAATCCAACAATTTTCTTGAGGTTTTAGAGCAAATATCTCAAATAGCCCCATTAAGTAAACCGGTATTAATTATTGGTGAACGTGGAACAGGTAAAGAACTGGTTGCCGCACGACTACACTACTTGTCAAAACGTTGGGAGCAAAGTTATTTAAAACTCAATTGTGCCGCTTTAAATGAAAATTTATTAGAAACCGAGCTTTTTGGTTATGACAGTGGTGCGTTTACCGGCGCAAACAAAAAGCACGAAGGTCGATTTGAACGAGCACACAACGGGACATTATTTTTAGATGAAATAGCGAATACTACCGGTCTAATACAAGAGAAACTTTTAAGAGTAGTAGAATATGGGGAGTTTGAACGTGTCGGTGGCTCTCGAACAATTAAAACAGATGTGCGATTAGTTGCAGCAACTAATGAAGATCTTCCCTCTCTTGCGGCGGCTGGCGAATTTAGAGCTGATTTACTCGACAGATTAGCCTTTGATGTTATTACCCTACCGCCTTTAAGAGAACGTCCAGAAGATATTATGATCCTCGCTGAAACCTTCGCAATCAACATGGCACGAGAGCTTGAATTTGAGCTATTTAGTGGTTTTACTGAAAAAGCACGTAGAACTATGATGGATTATCATTGGCCTGGTAATATTCGAGAGCTTAAAAATGTCGTCGAACGTAGTGTTTATCGTTGTAACAATCCACATTTACCGGTACATGATCTTATTGTTGATCCCTTTGAGTCGCCCTATCGTCCAAAAGGAAGAATGAAAACACGAGACCGAATTAACGAAATAAAACCACCGATAACGACTCAAACAACGGCAGATACATCACAAAGTGATAACAACATAACAACGCCAGTTAACACCCCAGTTAAATTTCCTGTTTCGTTGAAAGAGTTATCACAAAACTATGAAATTGATTTAATTACTTCCGCATTGGCTAGTTGTCAGTTTAATCAGAAAAAAACAGCAGAAATACTTGAACTTACCTATCATCAACTTAGGGGTTACTTAAAAAAATACAATTTACTCGATGGTAATTTTAGTGAAGAGAGCTAAGCCAATTAACATGATGACTTTACTTCGAAGGATAATGGTTACTTGCCTGTTTTTAGGGGGAGCGGCATGTAATCAAGACGATACTCTGACACTAAGCAGTAAAAGCATTGTTTATTGTGCTGAAGGCTCACCTGAGAGCTTTAATCCACAAATTATTACATCAGGTACTACAGTTGATGCCACTTCTAATCATTTATATAATAGATTAATCACTTTTGACTCTAAAGATAATAGTATTAGTCCTTCGATAGCGAAATCATGGCATGAAACTCGTGATGGCAAAATGATCACCTTCTACCTCAGAAAAAACATCGCATTTCATACTACACAATATTTTACCCCAACAAGAACGCTCACCGCTGACGATGTACTTTTTAGTTTTAATCGAATATTAGACAAAAATCATGAATTTCATGGGGTATCAGGTGGAAACTACCCTTTTTTTGAAAGCGTGCAACTTGGTTCTTTAATCAAAGAAATTGAAAAAATAAATGAATACACCGTTCGCTTTAAACTTTATCGACAAGACAGCTCTTTTTTAGCCAATTTAGCAACTGACTTTGCAGTTATTCTCTCAGAAGAATATGGCCAGCAATTGGCAAAAAACAATACTCATCAACAAATTGACATCTCCCCCATCGGTACAGGGCCATTTAAACTTAAAGAATATCGAGTAGGATCATTTATTCGCTATTATCGCCATGATGATTATTGGCAAGGAAAAGTAGCATTAGAGCAATTAGTTTTTGATATCACTCCCAGTAACACTGGACGATTAACTAAACTATTAACCAATGAATGTGATGTTTCAGCCTACCCAATAGCACATAAAAAAATAATGGAACACCCAAATTTAACTTTGGAAGCTGTGACCTCATTTAATGTCGCCTATTTAGGCTTTAATACTCAAAAAGCTCCTTTTGACAACAAAATAGTTCGCCAAGCAGTTTCTTACGCGATAAATAAGAAGTCAATCGTTGATACTATTTATTCAGGACGAGCAGAGGTTGCAAAATCACTGTTGCAAAAAGGTTCATGGGCCTATGACGATAGTGTTATCGATCAGGTTTACTCGGTTGATAAAGCGAAAGAGTTGCTAAAATTATCGGGCTTGGAAAATGGATTCGAAATGGATATATGGGCAATGAACATCCAAAGAGCCTATAACCCTAATGCTTTAACCATGGCTAAACTTATTCAAGCTGATTTAAAAGAAATAGGTATTAAAGTTAATATTATCAGTTATGAATGGGCAACTTTTTTACAACGTATTAAACAGGGTGAACATCAAAGTGTATTACTTGGCTGGACAGCAGATCATCCAGATCCCGATAATTTCTTTACCTCACTATTAAGTTGTTCTTCTGTAAATTCAGGGAGTAATTCAACACTGTGGTGTAATAAAGCCTTTGATAATTTATTGCTAAAGTCATTGGAAACAACCAATATTAAACTTAGAAAAGAATATTACTCTCAAGCACTAGCGATCATTGCTCAAGAAATCCCTTTATTACCATTAGCCCATTCAAAACGTTATCAAGCTAGGGCTAATAATGTCAAAGGAGATATTATGTCTTCTTTTGGTGGTATAAATTTTTTAACGGTTTACAAAAGTGAAGTAGGTAAAGAATAGCATGTTAATTTTCACCCTTAGGCGATTAAATTTATTTTTCTTTACCATGTTATTACTGACGTTATTATCATTTAGTTTAAGTTTTTTATTCCCCGGTAATGCATTATTAAATGTATCAGGACAAATCAATGCCTCTCCAGAACAAATACTACTACTGTCAGAATCGTACAAAACAGAAAGTTCAATATTCGCCCAGTACATTTCTTACTTAAAGCACATCCTAAGTGGCGATTTAGGTATATCGATGTCAAGTCAAACTCCTATTAGCGTTGAAATAGCCGATTTACTTCCTGCAACAATAGAGCTCAGTATGGTTGCACTCTTATTAGCCATGGCTATCGGAATTCCATTAGGTTTTATTGCCGCAATAAAACACAACAAACCTGCAGATAATATTATTTTATCAATAGCAATGATTGGTTATTCGATCCCTGTTTTTTGGTTAGGCTTATTAGCGATATTGATTTTTTCTATTACTTTGCCTTGGTTACCTTCAGCAGGTCAAATTAGTTTGTTGTTTGAGATTAAACATGTCACGGGCATTCAGTTAATAGATATTTTATTAAGTGACAACGCATATAAATGGCAAGCATTCCAAAATGCCAGTGCCCATATAATTCTACCCGCTTGTGTTATCGCAGTGGCTCCAGGTACAATATTTATACGTCTGGCGAGATCTTCCATGTTAGAAGTTTTAGAGACAAGTTACATTAGAGCAGCCAGCGCCAAGGGATTAACGTTCAATCAAATTATTTTTCACCATGCAATCCGTAATTCATTGGTGAAAATTATTCGACATGTTGGTTTACAATTTGCCAACTTAATAACACTTGCGATGATCACTGAAGTTATTTTTAGCTGGCCTGGCATTGGTCGTTGGTTAATAGACAGTATCTATCAACGAGATTACACCGCAATTCAGAGTGGACTATTAGTGCTATCTTGCTTTATATTTATAATTCATATACTTACTGATTTTGTTTATGCTGCGCTGAACCCTATGGCTAGGGATAACAAACATGCTTAGCGTTCCAATTCAAATGAGAATTTTATCGGTCAACAGAGACGTTCATCATGGCTCGTGAAAAAATATATCAAGAAGAGGAATTCCCTTCGCCATTTTTGCAATTATGGCAAATATTTCGTCAAACACCTGTTGCTATGGTCGGTTTGGGTTGCTCAATATTTTTGATTGTCCTCGCTGTTTTCTCACCTATTCTAACGCCCCATTCAGCCATTGAAAGTAACCTTGATATGTTACTTCTACCTCCTTCATGGGACCCGAGCGGCAATATTACTTTTTTATTAGGTACTGACGATCTTGGTCGTGACATGTTATCTAGATTAATGAGTGGCGCCTCACTCACTTTTGGTTTAAGTTTTGTTGTGGTCGTAATATCTTTAGTCATCGGCGTGTTAATAGGCTCACTTTCAGCACTAACTTCAGGAATTAAAGCGAGCTTTCTCAATCACTTTTTAGATGTGGTTTTATCAATACCATCACTGTTACTGGCAATAATTATTGTTGCTATTTTAGGCCCCGGATTGAGTAATACTTTATGGGCAATTGTTATGGTACTTATTCCACAATTTGTCCACATCACTCGAAATGCGGTTAAAGAAGAGTTTGTTAAAGATTATGTACTAGCTTCTCGTCTAGACGGCGCCAGTTCATTAAGAATATTAAGGTATTCTGTTTTTCCAAATATTGTAGAAAAAATTATCAGCCAAGCAACTCTTGCTCAATCAGCAGCAATTCTAGATATTGCTGCGTTAGGATTTTTAGGCCTAGGGGCCCCTATTCCTTTACCTGAATGGGGGGCGATGCTTAAAAGCGGTATTGATTTATTTTATATTGCACCGTGGGCGGTATATTTACCTGGTTTAGCTATTTTGTTCTCCGTTGTGGCAACTAATTTGGTCGGTGAAGGCATTCGTCACTCTCTTAAATTGCACAAGGAAAGTTAATGAACTTACTTGATATTAGAAATCTCTCAATTGAGCTAGTGACAGGAAGTGAGCCTATATTAGCGGTAGATCGTGTCAGTTTAACAATGAAGGAAGGCGAAGTTCGCGGTTTAGTCGGCGAATCTGGCTCAGGTAAATCGCTACTTGCGCAAGCAATTATTGGTGTTTTAGACGATAAATGGAAAGTTCATGCTGACAGATTTCATTGGCGAGGCCAAGACCTGTTAAGGCTGACACCTGAAGAACGTAAAAAAGTTATCACTAAAGATGTTGCCATGATATTTCAAGAGCCTATGGCCTGCTTAGACCCTACAACGACAATAGGTAGCCAACTAGAGGAAGCTATTGATGAGCAACTATTATCTGGAAACTTTTGGCAAAGACGTAAACAACGTAAAAAATCTATAATTAGATTGCTTCATAAAGTAGGAATTAAAAAGCATATTGAATGTATAAACAGCTACCCGCATCAATTAACTGAAGCGTTATGTCAGCGAATCATGATTGCCATAGCACTGGCAAAAAAGCCGCTATTGCTTATTGCTGATGAGCCAACAGCAGCGATGGAGAGTACCAATCAAGGGCAAATATTTAGACTGTTATCAAGCCTTAATCAACTTAAAAACATGTCGATATTGTTGATCAGTCATGATTTAGAAAATATCACCCACTGGACAAACACAATTACAGTAATGTATAGCGGACAATTTGTCGAAGCAGGAACAACGAGTCAAATATTTAACCAGCCATATCACCCTTATACTAAGGCACTTATAGACTGTAGTCCTAAAGCGAATATACATTTGCCAACAAAATCTAGACTGATGACTTTACCAGGCAGTATTCCTATTTTACAACACTTACCTATTGGTTGTCGTTTAGGGCCTCGCTGCCCAAGAGCACAACAAGAGTGCGTACAAGCACCAAAAGTCACTAACCATCATGGACATCAAGTCAGTTGTCACTTTTCATTAAAAGGCAGCAAATAGTATGACCACATTATTAGAAGTTTATGACTTAAGTAAATCATACAAACTCAAAGGACATTGGTATAACCGCAAAGTTAATAATGCACTAGAGCCTTTATCCTTTGTTCTTCAAGCGCATAAAACCTTGGCAATTGTTGGTGAAGTAGGCTCTGGAAAATCAACACTCGCTAAATTACTTGTGGGTGCTGAAAAGCCAAGTACGGGTAAAATAAAGCTCAATGGCCAAACATTGGAAGCAGGTAATTTTAAACAGAGGTGTCAGCATATAAGAATGATATTTCAAGATTCTGGCACGACATTAAATCCAAGTTTAACGATACAAAAATTACTCGATGAACCTTTAAAGTTAAACACTGATTTAAATGAGCAAGAGCGTATTCACTTAATTCGAAATACACTTCAAAAAGTTGGTTTGTTGGCTGATCATATGAACTTTTATCCTCATATGTTTTCTGGTGGACAAAAGCAGCGTATATCTCTTGCTAGAGCCATAATTCTTCAACCTCAGGTAATCATCCTTGATGAAGCATTAGCGTCATTAGATCCCTCCCTACGCTCTCAAATGATTAATCTTTTACTCGACCTACAGCAACAAATGGGATTAGCATTTATTTTGATATCTCATAACCTAGGAATAGTTAAACACTTTAGTGACGATATGATGGTTTTGTCCGGTGGAAAAGTTGTCGAATATGGTAAAACTCATGAGTTAATTAAAAATCCAAAACATAAATACACCCAGAAATTGCTGATGGCGCAGAATTTTCAATTACTTTCTAAGTAACCAATTTTTCTAATCACACCTCGCCTACCATCATTTTAATTAAGTACAAAAAAGGCTGCAACTGCAGCCTTTTTTAATACTATAAATATGCTTCTTAGTAAGCAGTAACAGTTTCATTAATTGCACTACGTGTAATTTTAGCACCCACTCTCAATGCACCGATATAACTACTGTACGCAGATTGAGCTAATTGTGACACTTGTTGATTAGTAATGTTTGGATTAACTGCTTCAGTGCTATCAGCAGCAACAATCGCTTGAACTTCTAATAAGACTAAATCGCCGTTTGCTAATGTTACAGTTGAAGCTGAAATATTACCTTCGCTAGGGTGAGGTAAAACAAAGGCTTCTTTAGCAACACTCTGCTGTACATCACTACCAAAACGCCCAACAGCTGGTTTAACAACAAAGCTTGAATTTACTGCACTTAATGCTGCTGTAATATCTGTACCGGCTGTAAATTGACTCAATAAATCTTCTGCTGTATTTAACGCTTTCGCTGTTGCTTTGTCTGCGAGCAATACAGTTTTGATTTGTTCATTTACTTCAGCTAACGGTTTAACTTCTGCTGGTTGATGCTCATTTAAACGAATAACAATAGCTAAGCTGTCGTTTACTTCAATCACATCTGAATTAACATTATCGTTAAGGACTAACGCTGAAAATACAGCATCAACCACCTGAGGGTTATTAAATGGTAAAGTATTTCCATTGCGAGATAGCCAATCAGATGTTTGCACTGAAATATTTACCGCTTGAGCAGCATCATCTAAGCTATCAGGAAACTCAAAGCTAATTTGAGCCATTTCCTGTTGTAATTCAAAATACCTATCTTGTGCTTTTTCATTACTCACTTTGTCTTTAAGTTCATCACGAATATCAACTAAAGCTTTAGTTTGTTCTGCTTTTAAATCAGTTAGTTTAATAATATGAAAACCAAATTCCGATTTTACAATTTCACTAACCGAACCAACGCCAGTTAAAGCGAATGCACTTTCATCAAATGCAGGCTCCATAACACCAGATTCAATCCAATCTAAATCACCACCATTTTCACCGCTAAAAGTATCGGTTGAAAGTTCTTTCGCTAATAAAGCGAAGTCTTCACCTTTATTGATACGCTGCAAAATTGCTTGTATTGAAGCTTTAGCAGCAGACTCATCATCACCGAACTCAATTAATATATGAGAAACACGACGCTGTTCATCTTGACGGTAATTATCAATATTATCTTGGTAGTATGTTTCAAGGTCAGCATCAGAAACCTCAATGCCCTTGGCAATCTCATTAACATCTAGAATAAGGTAATCTACTTTTACCTGTTCTTTATTCTCAAAGCGAGTTTGGTTGGCTAAATAATAACTATTGATTTCTTCATCACTAACTTCACTACTTGCTTTAAATTGCTCAGCTGAAATAGTAGCAAAACGAATATCACGTTTTTGATTTTGTAAGCTATTAAACAATTCTTCTTGGTAAGGTAAGTTAAATTCACTACCAACTAGGCCCTGGCTTAATTGACGACGTGTCATTTCTACACGTAAATAATCTCTAAAGTCTGAAGACTGAAAAAAACCAGCTTGATTAATAATCGCTAAATAACGATTATTGTCAAATACTCCGTCAACTTGGAATTCCGACATTTCACGAATGACTGTTTTTAAACGCTCATCAGAGATTCTAATGGCAAGATCAGATGTACTTTGATCAATCAAGGTTTCGTTAATTAAATTATCTAATACACCATTACGAAAGTTCGCCATGTAAGCACTATCAGCAGATAATGTTTCAAACATTTGGCCAAATTGTTGTTCCATACGACCACGTTGATTTTGATAAGCTTTATCAAATGCATTTTTTGTAATTTTTTGGCCATTTACCTCTGCCACTGAAGTATCAACAGAATTGGAATAACTACCAATACCTGCAACAGCAAAAGTTAAAATGACTAAACCAAGAATGGACTTAGCAATACCACCTTGCGATTTTTCCCGGATTTGTTCTAACATCTTTGTCTCTTTATTTAATCAGGGAGATCCCTGCCATTATTTGTTCGCGATTTTATCAGATGCAGCGCATCCCTTGAAGTCGAAAAAGACGATAAATGCAAATTAATTTAATATTTAATTTTCAAACAGTAATTCATAGAAGTTAATTAATTTTATTTACTATAAAATCAATAACTATCAGATACAAAAAAACCACCCTAAGGTGGTCTTTTTCATCGCTATAACTAACGTAAATTAATAAAAATTAAACGTTACAAGCGTCTTTTAATGCTTTACCAGCTTTAAATGCAGGAATTTTAGCTGCAGCGATTTGAATCGTAGCACCTGTTTGTGGGTTGCGGCCAGCGCGTGCTGCACGGTCACGTACAGAGAATGTACCAAAACCAACTAGAGCAACTTGCTCACCACTTTTCAATTCATCAGTAACAGCATCGATAAATGAATCTAACGCACGACCTGCAGCAGCTTTTGAAATATCTGCACCAGCAGCGATTTTTTCGATAAGTTGAGACTTGTTCACAGTAACTTCCCCTTCAGTTGTTATATACGACATTGACTTTTTTTGTTTAGCGTCCTGCAGAAACTTTATTATTATGTTTCTTTGAACATCAAATGTCGAGTTCATTAAAATACATTTTGATAATACATCTGTAGATGCTTATCTCCACTAGACCCCTATGAATAGTGCGGTCTAGCGATATTAGCGTAGATAACTTAACATAGTTTCAGCGTTTGAAAAGCGAAAGTTGCAGTTTTAGCACTTTTTTTTCACTTTTTTCAATTTTTTTGTTAAAAACCGTGCCTTTTCAGGTGATTTAATCTTCAACAGTCCATTTTTCAACAGGATGCACAAGGGCAATAGCTAAAACTTCTTCAATCCATTTAACAGGGTGGATAGATAAATCTTGCTTAACATTATCAGGGATTTCTTTAAGATCTCGTTCGTTATCTTTAGGAATTATCACCGTTTTAATACCGCCACGATGGGCTGCTAATAACTTCTCTTTTAAGCCCCCTATCGGCAAAACTTCACCTCGTAGGGTAATTTCACCTGTCATAGCGACGTCGGCTTTAACAGGGTTACCTGTTAAACTAGAAACTAAAGCGGTACACATTCCAACACCGGCACTAGGTCCATCTTTTGGTGTTGCGCCTTCTGGAACATGTACATGTATATCACGTTTTTCATGAAAATCACTATTGATACGCCACTTTTCTTGACGACTTCTAACAACTGTCATTGCCGCCTGTATCGACTCTTGCATAACATCACCAAGTGAGCCGGTATAAGTTAATTTTCCTTTACCAGGGACTGACGCTGTTTCAATGGTTAGCAATTCACCACCCACTTGTGTCCAAGCAAGACCAGTGACTAAGCCAATTCGATTTTCATCATCAGCTTTACCGTAATCAAACCGCTGAACACCTAAAAAATCTTCAAGGTTATCTTGATTAATTGTTACTTTTTTCAGTTTTTTATCCAATAAAATAGCTTTAACAGCTTTACGACATAACTTTGAAATTTCTCTTTCTAAGCTTCGTACACCCGCTTCACGAGTGTAATAACGGATAATGCCAATAATTGCGCTATCTTCTATCTTTATTTCTGACTCTTTAAGGCCATTACGCTCAATTTGTTTATCGAGTAAATGGCTACGAGCAATATTTAATTTTTCATCCTCTGTATATCCTGATAAACGAATAACTTCCATCCGATCAAGTAAAGGTCCAGGGATGTCCATACTATTTGATGTTGCAACAAACATAACATCTGATAAATCGTAATCAACCTCTAAGTAATGATCATTAAAGTTAACATTTTGCTCGGGATCTAATACTTCAAGAAGTGCTGATGCAGGATCACCTCGCATATCAGAAGCCATTTTATCGATCTCATCTAATAAAAATAATGGGTTTTTTACACCCGCTTTGGCCATTTTCTGAATTAGCTTGCCTGGCAAAGAACCAATATAGGTTCGACGATGACCACGAATTTCAGCTTCATCTCTTACTCCACCTAAAGCCATTCGTACATATTTACGACCGGTAGCTTTAGCAATTGATTGACCAAGTGAGGTTTTACCGACACCAGGAGGACCAACTAGACACAAAATAGGCCCTTTTAGCTGAGTGACTCGTTGTTGAACGGCAAGATATTCAAGAATGCGTTCTTTAACTTTATCTAGCCCATAATGGTCTTTATCAAGTACATCTTGTGCAAGCTTTAAGTTTTTCTTTAATTTACTGCGTTTTTTCCAGGGTACATTAGTCATCCATTCGATATAACTGCGTACAACTGTAGCTTCGGCAGACATTGGTGACATCATTTTTAGTTTTTGTAGCTCAGCTAGCGTTTTATCTTTAGCCTCTTTCGGCATTTGTGCATCTTTAATGCGCTTCGCCAATTGTTCCCCCTCATCAGGGCCATCTTCGCCATCACCTAACTCTTTTTGAATAGCCTTCATTTGCTCATTCAAATAATAGTCTCTTTGACTTTTTTCCATTTGTTTTTTAACGCGGGTTCTAATTTTTTTCTCAACTTGTAATAAGTCAATTTCGCCCTCCATTAATGCCATTAAATATTCTAAACGCTGAGAAACATGGGTGATTTCTAATACCTTTTGCTTTTCAACTAATTTTAACGGCATATGGGCAGCCATCGTATCAGCAAGTTGCTCCGCATCATCGATACCAGAAACAGAAGTTAATACCTCTGGAGGAATTTTTTTATTAAGCTTAACGTAGCCTTCAAATTGAGAAATAGCAGATCGAATCAAAACTTCGTCACTGTCATCCTCGATGGCTTCAGAAACGATATACTTAATATCAGCAGTAAAATACTCTTCAGTTTCAACAAATTTAGTTATCGTTGCTCTTTTACTGCCTTCAACTAAAACTTTAACGGTGCCATCGGGCAGTTTAAGCATTTGTAAAATAGTCGCGACAGTGCCCGTTGCATAAACATCATTTTCAGTCGGATCATCAACAGCGGCATCTTTTTGCGCTACTAGAAATATTTGTTTATCTGCTTCCATAGCAATATCTAAACAGCGGATTGACTTTTCACGGCCAACAAATAGCGGAATAACCATTTGCGGATAAACCACAACATCGCGCAAAGCAAGAACGGGAATATCAAGTACACCTGAAGTATCAGTGGTCATATGTCTCTCTCGGAAAAATAAAAGAAGTGAACAGTTAAAGATCTGCCTACATAATAAGCAATTATAAAGATCAATATGTTCTTTAGGAAAGATATGGGGATTTTAGCTTAGCTTTCAACAGATAAACAAAAAAAAAGAGCCAATTAGGCTCTTTTATAAAAATTAATATAATTAACTTACTCTGAAACAGCAATATCCTGCGGGTTTTCAAATATAATTAATGGTTTAGACTCACCCTTAATTACTGTTTCATCAACAACAACTTTAGTGGCGTTCACCATTGACGGTAGTTCATACATAGTTTCGAGTAAAACTCCCTCAACAATTGAACGTAACCCTCGGGCACCAGTTTTACGAGTCATTGCTTTATTTGCAATCGCTATCAATGCATCTTTTCTAAACTCTAACTCTACACCTTCCATATCAAAAAGTGCGGAGAATTGTTTAGTTAATGCATTTTTAGGCTCTTGAAGAATTTGAATTAATGCATCTTCATCAAGTTCCGTCAACGTAGCAACGACCGGTAGACGTCCAATAAACTCGGGGATTAATCCATATTTCACTAAATCTTGTGGCTCAACATTTTGAAAGTTTTCAGTTAAAGACTTTTCTATGTCTTTACTGCGAACTTTCGCGCCGAAACCTATACCAGTGCCTTTTAATGAACGTTGCTCAACAACTTTATCAAGACCAGAGAAAGCACCACCACAGATAAATAATATCTTAGAAGTATCAACCTGTAAAAATTCTTGTTGAGGATGCTTTCGCCCACCTTGAGGTGGTACAGAAGCAATAGTACCTTCAATAAGTTTTAATAATGCCTGTTGTACACCTTCACCAGAAACATCGCGAGTAATTGAAGGATTGTCCGATTTACGCGAAATCTTATCAATTTCATCGATATAAACAATGCCTCGTTGTGCTTTTTCTACGTCATAATCACACTTTTGCAGTAATTTTTGAATGATGTTTTCAACATCTTCACCAACATAACCCGCTTCCGTTAACGTAGTTGCATCTGCCATAGTAAAAGGCACATCGAGTAATCTAGCTAATGTTTCAGCCAGCAAAGTTTTACCACTACCCGTAGGCCCTATAAGTAAAATATTACTTTTACCAAGCTCAATACCATTATGTGAGTCACCATTGCGAAGACGTTTATAGTGGTTATAAACAGCAACCGCTAATACTTTTTTAGCATGGTCCTGCCCAATAACATAATCATCTAAACTTTCACGTATTTCTATAGGCGTAGGAAGACTTTCTTTGTCTTCTTTTGGTGAAATTTCTTTAATTTCTTCACGAATAATATCGTTACAGAGCTCAACACATTCATCGCAGACAAAAACAGAAGGTCCTGCAATAAGTTTACGTACTTCGTGTTGGCTTTTGCCACAAAAAGAGCAATACAGTAACTTGCCGTTATCACCGTCACCACTTTTTATATCGGTCATACCGTACCTCTAACCATTTGAATTCAAGTATTCATTCACTTCATCGTTACCTTGAGTATTTCATATTTTTTCAAGATAACAATATTAAAATGAATAATTTTATTTATTTATTTCGCGTTGCTCTAATATGGCATCAACTAAACCATATTCAACCGCACTTTCTGCACTTAGGAAGTTATCACGATCAGTATCTTGAGATACTTTATCTAAAGATTGCCCTGTATGCTCAGCCATTAAACGATTTAACTTGTCTTTAATGTATAAAATTTCTTTTGCATGTATTTCAAAGTCAGACGCCTGACCTTGGAAACCACCTAGAGGCTGATGAATCATAACACGGGCATTTGGTAGACAGTAACGTTTACCTTTTTCTCCACCAGATAATAAAAATGCGCCCATACTGGCAGCTTGTCCAATACAAACGGTACTGATATTGGGCTTGATGAACTTCATCGTATCGTATATTGCCATACCGGCAGTTACAGAGCCACCTGGAGAGTTTATATATAGAAATATATCTTTTTCTGGGCTTTCTGATTCTAAAAATAATAATTGTGCAACAATCAAATTGGCCATGTGATCTTCAACTTGACCACATAAAAAAATCACTCGCTCTTTCAATAAACGAGAATAAATATCATAAGAACGTTCGCCTTTAGGAGTTTGTTCAACCACCATAGGCACCAATGCACTCTCAGTAGTACTAGTGAAGTCGTGAGAATTGTTCATAGAAGTAAACAAAGATATATCCTTAAATTAAAAAAATGGCTCGTATGTCCCCATACAAGCCATTTAAGCTATTGCTTGACATAATGTCAATCGAAAGCGCTATCCCTATGCAAATTAATTCACCTTAATAACTAATAATGAATAATATTCGTACAAGTACTACTTACTTTCTGGATTCATAATGTCTTTAAAGTTCGCTTTCTTGCTTTTTACTTTTGCTTTTTCAAGTAAAAAGTCAACCGCTTGCTCTTCTAAAGCAACATTTTGCATTTGCTGTTTCATTTCAGCATTGCTGTTGTAGTATTCAATAACTTCTTTTGGGTCTTCATAAGCAGAAGCTGCAGAAGCAATTAATTCGTTAACTTTTTCTTCGTCAACTTTTAATTCGTTAACTTTAATGACTTCGCCTAACAACAAACCAATTTTTACACGACGTTGAGCTTGTTCAGTGAACATGTCAGCAGGTAATTCAGGCATGTTTTTTGGATCCATTTGACCAGCAAAACGTTCCATCGCTTGTTTACGCAAGACTTCAACTTCCTGAGCAACAAGGCCACTTGGCAAATCAACTTCATTAGTTGATAACAATCCTTCAATCGCTTGCTCTTTAACTTTCGCCTTAACGGCTTGGTTTAGTTCGCGAGTCATGTTTTTACGTACTTCATCACGTAAGGCTTCAACACCACCTTCTTCAATATTGAAAAGTTTAGCGAATTCTTCATCAACTTTCGGTAATGATGGCCCTTCGGTTTTCTTAACAACAATATCAAATTCAGCTTCTTTGCCTTTTAGATTTTCTGCATGATAATCTTCAGGGAAAGTTACAGTGATTGTTTTCTCTTCACCAACTTTCATACCGACAATATCATTTTCAAAACCAGGAATCATGCGACCAGCGCCAAGTTCTAATTCAAAGTTTTCAGCTTTTCCACCTTCAAAGTCTTCACCGTCAACACGACCTGTAAAGTCGATTGTTAACTTATCGCCTTTTTTGGTTTTACGCTTATTTTCTTTCCACGTTTTGTGTTGGTTTTGTAACGTTTCAAACATTTCATCTAAATCGGTATCAGTTACTTCAACTGCTGGTTGTTCAATAGTTATTTTTTCTAAATCTTTTAATTCAACAACAGGGTAAATTTCAAACGTTGCTTCAAATTCAAACGCTTTGCCATCTTCATTGCTTTTTGCAACAAAGTTAGGTCGACCCGCTGGGTTTAATTTTTCAGCAACAATAGCATCAACAAAGTTACGCTGCATTAGCTCGCCAGCTACTTCTTGACGAACTGATTTCCCAAAACGTTTTTGTATAACTGACGGTGGTACTTTACCCGGTCGAAAACCGTTGATACGTTGGGTCTTAGCGATATGGCGAAGACGATTTTTAACTTCAACATCTACTGATTCGGCTGGAACAGTAATAGTCAAACGACGTTCCAAACCTTGTGTGGTCTCAACTGAAACTTGCATTTACTTACCTCAAAACTTAGCGAATTTACGCATTCAAGAACAACTTTATCGACAATAAGAACATGAAAACACACATTGCTCATTGTTTTTACTCATATAACTTAACATTACATGAGTCCGGAAAATCCGAATAAATGTGGTTCAGATTAAAAATAGTGACGCGAAATTATAGCGGTGCTTGCTCCAAGAGTCGAGCAGATAACTTAATTATTTTTCTGTTTGTTTGCTTTTTAATCAATTGATGTAAGTTATTGGATAGAAGTTTTTTATATTTCAAAGTCTATTTAATATAAAAGAGACTTTCAATTGACTGATATTTATAAGAGTTGTGTTGAATTCAACAATTGA
>JALJPB010000004.1:0-20569 GCA_022969175.1 Colwellia sp.
GATGATGCATTACCTAGACAAATTAGGGAATGAGTAACCTGCCGTAAAGTGCCTGAAACCTGCATTTCCACCTTCTCTTACCTCAATTGCTAGGCAAATAAGACATGTTCACATTGCTTTCAAAGTTTCATTACACTAAAAAAGGCTTAATTAACGCGTGTTTGAAACTGCCTGATAGTGCACTTTAATTTTCCTAGAGAAGATAAGGTAAGATAATTTTACAGCATCTACCCTTTCAACTAAGTTCATTTATTATCATCGATAATAAACTTTGTTCTGCCATTATTGGCCAATGAATACCAACGGCATCTACTAAAGTACTATCTGTTGTGCATGATCTTAAAATGATTAAGTCATTAAGTTGTAAACAATTGACGATAGACTTGTGAGCACCAAACCAATATTTGTGAAAATGGTTAAGGCAAAACCTAATGCTCTTGATTCTGGATTTTTTACATAAGTTACTGCGTAAATTTGTCGAGCAATTAAAAATATTACCCCCGGAACTGCAACCCATATAGTACTAACGTAATGACCAAATATGAGTAAACTAGGAATGAAAATCATTAATTGTTCTAGTGTATTTTGTTGCACTCGAAACATACGTTCCCATGTTTCGTTACCAGTAATTTTAGGTGCAGGTACTTCAAGTTTTGGTCGGCTAAAGCCAACTTTAAAAATAAAGGCAATATATTGTAGTAATGCCAGTAAAATTATAATGATAGTTAATTCCATATTTAATTCCCTTGTGATTTAAATTACGTTATCTTCTGTAAATTGGCTAGACAACCAGTCCAGCCTTCTTGATGATGATCGCGAAAACCTTCTTCAATAAATTCGCTATGATTTAAGTGTAACTTGGTGGTATTGTCATCAATAGCCTGTAAGTTTACGGTAACTAAAGTAGTGTTTGGGCTATTTTCCCAGCGCCAGCTAAAGACAATTTTTTCTCCCTCAACCAACTCTTTATATTCGCCAACAACAATGTGTTGCTCACCGCTTTCATCTTCCATGACAATACGATATTTACCCCCTACTTGAACGTCGGCAGATGCTTCTGGTACTTTCATGTTACCAGGAGCAAACCAAGTTTTTATCATCTCTACTTTAGTCCAAGCATCGAACAAGCGTATTGCCGGAACATTAAATATTTGTTCCATATCTAACTTAAACATTTTTGTTATCCTCATTAAGTGAACTAGCAAGCAAGTTCATTCTTGATTGCCAAAAATTACGGTAAATACTGATCCAATCAAGCGCAACGCCAAATTTTTCTGGCGCGAGTCTGATATTGTGAACCCTACCTTCGATTCGCCTCGTAATTAATTTAGCTTTTTCTAATACTTTTATATGCTTAGATGCCGCCGCTAGTGACATATCTAACCCTTTAGTAAGTTCATTAATACTGAGCTCATTAGCTTTAGCTAACCGATGAACCATTTCTCTTCGAGTTTTATCTGCTAAGGCCATAAAAACTTTATCGAGAGCTTCCGTTTTATCACTATCCATTAAATTTCCTATAATGATAAGCTACTGGGCTGCTTGCCAATTTGTATGTGAC
Organism: Colwellia sp.; assembly: GCA_022969175.1. Lineage (GTDB taxonomy): Bacteria > Pseudomonadota > Gammaproteobacteria > Enterobacterales > Alteromonadaceae > JALJPB01. Next base: position 1,562 of record JALJPB010000004.1, read on the forward strand.
ATGGCTATTGATTCAGTATCAATAGACTCTAGCCAGTCTTTTTCGACGTTTTTATCAGCAAATAAATACAGTTTGTCATTAACAATTACCCATGCCTCTGGGTTCGTATCAGCAGTAAATCCTTTACTTACCGCAAATGCACAAAAGCCGCCAAATTCAGGAATATATTTATCAGGTAATAATAAAAAGGTTGCTTGGTTTTCAGTATTGGAAAAATAATACTCAACACCTTCATGGTTTACACGGTATTCTTTTAAACCCAGCTTAGGCTTGTTATCTAGGTAGCTAACTAAGTCATATTGATGTGCAGCAACATTTTTTTCTAAATTTTGATTACCCCACAAAAACAACGATAGCGGTGAAACTTTCTTTACTGTGGCAAAAATACAAATTAAGCCAACTACCAGAATTGGTAAGCTGATCAAAAGTTTTCTTTTAGTTAATGCCATTATATTCTCACTTCGTTATTCAACCAATTGGTTGAATAATAGCAAAGTAAATTAATTATTCAACCTTTTGGTTAAATAATTAATTTATTCGTCTAATCAGGCAAAGTTGAAATTTTAATTACGGACTGAGATCAGAATAAGATCTTCACTTTTTGACGTTGCAGTATAAATAAAAGTATTATTTTTGAGATGAATAACTGATGACTTTGAACGAATTCATTTTCTTTACTTTTCCTCACTAAAATAAATGTTGGTATTTAATAGGTAATGACCAATTTATATTCTATTGTGATCATATTTCTGACAGTGCCTATTGAACCATAATAGCTGAAAGGGTAAACCTTGATAAATTTTTCAAATTTATTGAGTAAAATGTAGGAGAAAAATCATCCGTTACACTAAACTTATTTATGAGACGTTATAACATGAGGCGAATGATAATGAAAATTTCAGACATCCATAGTGAAATTCAAATGGGTATTATTGATCACTTTTCAGTATACCCTGATGCATCAGCGTCGGTATTGCGAATGTGTAATCATTGGCTGGCCAATGAAAAATACTCTCACGATATTGCCCAAGTACAAACAGCAGTTGATGGTTTACTTGCTCGAGGTGAAATTCATAAACACTCAGGTGCTAATATTTATATCTTATAGTAGCTATTGCTAGATTTAGCTGGTTATTACCCTTCATGGGCTAGCCTTATCTAGTATTGACCTTATTGCCGGTGCGATAAATCGATAACGATATTTATTCTTGGGTAAATTGTATTAACGCCTGTCGATAGCTTTGAAATGTTCCTATGTTATTGTGGTTTGCACCTTTGATTATTTTCACTTTTGCTCGGCCTTTGGGAAAATAGTTTGCTAATTTTATACCATAACTTGCGGGGATAACTTCGTCATGCTCAGCAATGAGTAGTAGGCTTGAGTTGGTAATGTATTTAACTTTACGCCAAGATTCAAACTTGTCAGTGAGTAAGATAGATAATGGAAACATCCAATAAGTCTCATTTGCAACATTGAGTATACTATCGAAAGGCGTGACTAAAATCATCTTATCCACTTTTCGGTTGGCACTTAGGTGCACAGCAACCCCTGAACCTAGGCTACGCCCCATGACGCTGATAGTTTCATAGTTATTAACTAACTTGTCGTAGATTGCTAAGGCATCTTGATTCAATGCTTTTTCACTTGGCCTACCTGAGCTGGTACCATAGCCACGGTAAGCGATGAGATAAATGGTATAGTTCGGGAATATCTGACCAAGTTCACTAATATTTTCTTCAACAGCCTCAGCATTACCACCAAAGTACAGCATGAGTTGTGATTTTCCAGAATTTACTCGCCAGCTCTGTAATTGTTGCCCATTTACATCAAGGATGATTTGCCTATTAGAAGCTATGGCTTTATTTTTTGTTGGGTGATATAACATGTTTCGCTGACTGAAATATAACAGCACAGAGATGCTAAAATATACTATCAACAAAAATTTTAAAATTGCTATCATAATATTCAGTCACTATTTCAACAGGATTTTGGCATAACCGTTATGGTCGATTAACTTATAAATAACTCCAAGTCCCTACTACCAACTACCAACGGCTAAGTTTAAATTAACCATAATATTGCCATACTGCAAAGTTTCTTTATTTGGTTAATAAAAGTCTAGGCGAAAAGGCCGGAGAAAAATACCAAGCGAGGCATTTTGTTACTATACTGATTAATATAGTTAGCCAAGCAATATGAATATCTAGTTTAGCTTTCACCTGACTTAGAGCTAACAATCTTTAATGGAGGTTCCTATGGCAACAGTTTATTTGATTATCGGATTAAGTCTATTAGCCGGGACATGTTATTTTTCAGTGCATACTTGGAATGAGTATTTTCGCGACTGACACCATCATCTTTTAATTTTATGGTGAACGCTAAATCAGCTGAAAGATAGCTACACAAAACTAGTTATTCGACGATAACTAAGCTGTTATTTGCTCCAATAATAGCCAAAAGAGAGTAAACCATTATTTGATTTATCATAGTGGCTAAGATTTTATTTGTTCCGTATTTCAAAGTGAATTTATTAATGCTTCTTCTAGGTTATTATATTGAAAATCATAACCGGCAGCAGAAATCTTTATTGGCAAAATTCGCTTACCCGATAATAATAGTTCCTCAGCCATTTGTCCCATTAATAATTTTAGTATGAACTCAGGCATAGCTAAAAGAGTAGGACGATTTAGCACAACACCAAGCGTTTTGGTAAACGTTTGATTGGTAACTGGATTAGGGGAAGTACCATTAATAGCGCCGAATAAAGTCTCATGGGTTATACAAAATAAAATAATACCTATCAAATCATTTAAATGAATCCATGACATCCATTGTTTACCATCACCTATTCTACCACCAAGGCCCATTTTAAACGGGAGTGACATTTTACTTAATGCGCCTCCTCCCTTACCTAGAACTATCCCTGTACGTAATAAACAGGTTCGAATGCCAACAACTTCGGCTTGACTCGCAACGGCTTCCCACTGCTGGCATAACTGACTCGAAAAACTCCCATCCCCCGCTGATTGTTCATTCATTGTCTTATTTGTTTTACCCGTACCATAGTAGCCCAACGCTGAGCCACTAATGAATAACTTAGGTTTTATTTCTACCTTTTTTAAAAAGGTAATCAAGTGCTGGGTCGTATCTATTCGACTATTCAATATTTGTTGCTTTTGTTGATCACTCCATCTTTTATTGGCGATAGGTTCACCGGCCAAATTAATGACAATATCAAACGTTGCCTCTGCTGTTAGTTGCGTTATTGCTGCAATAGCGTTAACGGGAGGTTTGACTTTTTCAGGGGTTCTACTTAATAAGGTGATTTCATGGTTATCTATTAATAAACGTGAACAAAGGGCGGAGCCAATAAATCCTGTGCCACCAGTAATTAAAAAATTCATATTTTTCCCTAAAACAAATATCAAACATGACCTTTGCTAAATACATAATAGTTTATTATTTTACAAACTTCATATCTAGAGGGAATCGCTATCGGCTGCCTGCATTGTCATCACATTTGAACTACACTGTAAAGGTAGCTGATAGTGGATTGTTCTTATGTTTCACTGGATTTATCGGATAGTTTTATTATTGCTCTTTTTGTTAAGCGCGCAATTAATGGCTGTGCAGACAATACAGCTTAGTGCGGACAAAATGCGAGTACCAGTGTTAGCTATTAAGGGTGCTATTGGGCCCGCTGTTGGTGATTATATTAGCCAAGAAATTACCCTAGCGAACAACCAACAACAAGTAGCAGCTATTGTTTTAACAATTGATACCCCTGGTGGTCTCAGTTCCAGCTTGCGGGTGATCAATCAACACATTCTCAGCTCTAAAGTCCCTATATTGTGCTTGGTATATCCACAAGGCGCACGTGCAGCTAGTGCCGGAACCTATATCCTCTATGCCTGTCATATTGCTGCCATGTCTTCAGCAACAACATTAGGGGCGGCAACACCCGTGATGATTGGCGGTGGACTACCTGGGAGCCAAAAATCGCCAGAAAAATCAGCTGAGCCAACGGCAATGGAAAAAAAGATTTTAAATGATTCAGTAGCTTATATTCGCTCATTAGCACAATTACGCGGCCGCAATGCAGAGTGGGCCGAACTTGCAGTAACCGAAGCGGCAACAATGTCGGCTCAAGAAGCACTGGCGGCTAAGGTGATTAATTTGATAGTCCAAACTCCGGAGCAATTATTACTGGCTCTTGATGGTACAAGTATTACCATTGGTCAACATCAGCGTAAGCTTAACTTAACAGACGTTGCTGTAGAGTATCGAACGCCTGACTGGCGTAATCAATTTATTGCCACTATAACCGACCCCAATATTGCCTATATTTTAATGATGCTAGGCATTTATGGTTTATTGTTGGAGTTTTATAGTCCAGGCATTGGTATTGCTGGGGTTACAGGCGCGATTTCTTTATTGGTCGCTTTATATGCTTTTCAACTGCTGCCTCTTAACTATGCTGGTTTGGCATTATTAATTCTAGGCATTAGTTTGTTAGTACTTGAGTCATTAATACCAAGTTTTGGTTTGTTTGGTTTTGGCGGCATGGTGGCTTTCATTATCGGCTCAATTTTTCTTATCGATACTCAACAAGAGTACTTTCAAATATCACGTAAACTAATCATGTTTATTGCGATGAGTTCAGCTTTATTTACTGTCTTTATTTTAGGATATTTATGGCGAGTTCGGCAAAACAAAGTGGTTAGTGGCGCTGAAGCAATTATTGGCGCTCATGCAGCAGTGCTGGAAGATTTTTCAGCACAAGGTTATGTATTATTTAATGGCGAACGCTGGGCCGCGACTAGTCAACAACCGTTAACAAAGGGACAAATTGTGACTATTGATGCGTTAAAAGGCTTAACGCTGTGTGTTTCTGAAAAAACTGCAAATCCATGAGTTAAATAATGAGGAGTAGCAAATGATGGATTTTTTAGTAACAAATAATATGTTGATGCCAAGTGTATTGGTCATCCTGTTCGTTGTTATTGCCGTTAGCATGTTTCGAGTGCTGCGAGAGTATGAGCGTGGTGTGATCTTTTTTCTTGGGCGTTTTGAAAAAGTTAAGGGGCCAGGCCTGATTATTGTTATTCCCATCATTCAACAAATGGTGCGGGTAGATTTACGCACTGTGGTGATGGATGTACCGAGCCAAGATGTGATCAGTCGCGATAATGTTTCTGTCAGGGTTAATGCTGTTATCTATTTTCGTGTTATTGACTCACAAAAGGCAATAATCAATGTTGAGGATTTTTTACAGGCTACGTCACAATTGGCGCAAACAACACTTAGATCGGTATTAGGTCAACATGAATTAGATGAAATGCTTGCCAATCGTGAAATGCTAAACTCGGATATTCAGAGCATTCTTGATACGCGCACTGATGGTTGGGGCATAAAAGTCTCTAATGTCGAGATTAAACATGTCGACCTTAATGAATCTATGGTCAGGGCCATCGCACGACAAGCAGAAGCCGAGCGAACAAGGCGGGCAAAAGTTATTCATGCGTCTGGAGAAAAAGAGGCTTCGGCTCAGCTCGTTGAAGCTGCTAGTAAATTAGCGACAGAGCCTAATGCTATCCTATTAAGGTATTTACAAACATTGACCGAAATTGCCGGTGAAAAAAACTCGACTATTATATTTCCTATGCCGATGGAGCTGATGAAAGGCATATTTAAGGCCGACATTGATAAAAAATAAAGAACAGATAACACCTGTATTAACTATCGACTTGTTTTATCCACTTCATACTCGTTGGTAGCCGTGAATCTGTTATAACTGATGAGTATTTCTTGACGAGCCTCGTTAATATCTCCCCATCCAGCTATTTTTACCCATTTATTCGCTTCAAGTTCTTTATAGCGCTCAAAGAACTGGCTGAATTGCGCTTTTAATAAATCGGCTAAGTCCTCAACATCATGGATATGGTCATATTCACTGGTTAAACTTGCATGAGGAATAGCGATAATTTTAGCATCTTCACCTGATTCATCAGTCATCTTTAATACCGCAACGGGGCGGCAGCGGATCACACTTCCAGGCTGTAGTGGGTGTGGTGTTGGTACTAAAACATCGACAGCATCGCCATCTAAAGAAAGAGTTTTATTGATATAACCGTAATTACATGGATAGAACATTGTTGTCGCTATAAATCGGTCAACAAAAAGCACACCACTGTCTTTGTCAACTTCGTATTTAATCGGTTTTGCATGGGCTGGTATTTCGATGACCACATAAATATCATCGGGCAGATTAATGCCTGCGGGGACACAATTTAGACTCATCGGCTTACCTGTTTATCAAATGAAGGAGATAATTTAAGTATAGTGGCTTTTAGGTGTTAGAGGATTTGATTAAAAATTTGTTAATGAATTAATAAACTACAATTAAATATGCCAGACACTATAATCAGAAAAAATGGTAACAACCTTCAATGGAGAAATTTATGATCACGATTGCCTCTAAACATTACTTAAAGATTCAACAACACTACCCAGACTACATTAATGCCCTTGAGGTACTAGGTAAAACAGTCAAGCAAGCAGGACCATTGGATGATAAAACAAGCCAACTTATTCAGCTAGCGGCGGCAGCAGCAATTCGTTCAGAAGGGGCTGTACATAGTCATAGTAAAAGAGCGATTAATGCAGGGGCCCAGGTTGAGGAAATTTATCACTGTCTTATTTTACTGACCAGTACCATTGGTTTCCCTAATGTTATGGCAGCATTAACTTGGGCATCAGATGTTATTGACGATAATTAATTTTTTCTGCCCCCCTGCCTACGTCAGTCAATGGTTTAGCCTATTTATTAGTACTTTATGCGTTATTTACGTCTTTTGATCACCAAGCAATATTCACCTATTTATCTTTGTTTACTATTTGAACGCAATAGGCTAACTTTAGGTTAGATACTTTATTGTTTCTTGAATTTAGACTCATAAAATCATGGCTATAGCTAACTAAAAGGTAGGTAAATTATGGAATTCATCGATGTAGTAAATATGTTGATACGTTGGGGGCATTTGCTCTTCGGGATGACTTGGATTGGATTGTTATATTATTTTAATTTCATTCAAGGAGGTTATTTTAAGTCAGCGTCACCAGAAGGTTTAGCCGATGGTAAAGCGAAATTAGCACCTGCAGCGCTTTGGTGGTTTCGTTGGGGAGCAATGTTTACTTTCTTGACCGGATTGGTGCTGTTAGTGGGTATTCATCATATGAATGTGATGAATGATTATATTATCATCGGTGCAACGATGGGCACTTTGATGTTCTTAAATGTCTGGTTAATTATCTGGCCTAACCAAAAAATTGCCCTTGGTATGGTTGAAGGTGATGGCCCAGCTGCAGGAGCTAAAGCTTTGTTGGCATCGCGCACTAATACTTTATTTTCAGCCCCTATGGCATTTTGCATGATGGCGGGACCTCACTTTGCTGGTTATGGCATGGGGACTGGCTCAACTGCCATGTGGTTGGCATTGGCAATTGTAGCCGTATTAGAAGTTAATGCTCTAATAGGTAAACAAGGTCCAATGACAACAGTTCGTGGAGTTATAACAAGTAGTTTGGTATTAACTGTAGTTATTGTTGGCATACTAACTCAGATGTAATTTACTTTGCTCCTCTGCGCAACAGCTTGCCCAATGTGTAGATACCCCCACTAGGGTTTAGCTATCATGAGTGTCTTTGCCAAGTGAGTTAACTGCGTAGCTCTGATAATTATGTTGGTGAATACTTATGGAATGTTTACAGAGGAGAAAAGTATGTCGAGTTATCGATTCGAAAGTGATTCATTTGGCCGATTAGAAGTTCCCAGTGATAAGTACTATGGCGCGCAAACGGCACGTTCATTAATCAACTTTCCGATAGGAGAGGAAACGATGCCTAAGCCTTTAATTCGAGCATTAGGCATCGTTAAACAATGTGCAGCACAAGTTAATATCGAGTTAGGAATGTTGAAACCAGCCCTTGGTGAAGTCATCATTAAGGCCGCTGGTGAGGTTATCAATGGTGAACTTAATCATCACTTCCCGCTGACCGTATGGCAAACAGGTTCTGGCACACAAAGCAATATGAACTGTAATGAAGTTATTGCTAACCGTGCTATTGAAATGCTTAACGGGACTATTGGCAGCAAAACCCCCGTTCACCCTAATGATCATTGTAATATGAGCCAGTCATCAAATGATACTTTTCCTACCGCGATGCATATTGCTGCGGTTGAACTAATCTGTCAGCATTTATTACCGGCATTACAATATTTGCGGGATGAATTACTCAATAAATCTAAAGCTTTTGATCATTTAGTTAAAATAGGCAGAACCCACTTACAAGATGCAACCCCCTTGACCTTGGGTCAGGAGTTTTCCGGTTATGTCGCGCAGTTGGACAATGCTATTCGTCGAGCGAAATCAACTTTACCTGCATTATATCAATTAGCTCAGGGCGGAACTGCGGTAGGAACAGGGCTTAATTGTGTCGAATCCTTTGATGTCAAATTTGCTCAGCAAGTGGCTAAGTTGACAAAACTCCCCTTTATAACCGCTACGAATAAATTTGAAGCAATCGCTGCCCATGATGCGGTTGTTGAGGCCAGTGGTGCGTTAAATACTATTGCTGTTAGTTTAATGAAAATTGCTAACGATATTCGTATGCTGGGTTCGGGACCACGATGTGGCATTGGTGAAATTAACTTGCCAGAGAATGAACCCGGTTCGTCAATTATGCCAGGCAAAGTAAACCCGACACAATGTGAAGCGTTAACCATGATAGCGGCACAAGTAATGGGGAATAATTTAACCATTTCGATTGCCGGTTCAAATGGTCATTTTGAGCTTAATGCCTTTAAGCCCGTGATAATTTATAACTTATTACAATCCATCCGTTTACTTGGTGATGGTTGTCAAAGTTTTACTACCCGTTGTATTGTGGGTATCACGGCGAATGAAGAACGTATCACTCAATTACGCGATGAATCATTAATGCTAGTGACCGCATTAAATCCTCATATAGGTTATGACAATGCCGCAAAAATAGCGAAAAAAGCCCATCAGGATGGTTCGACGCTGTTAGCCGCTGGCCTAGCACTTAAGCTGTTAACAACAGAACAGTTCAATAAATGGCTTGTACCACAGAATATGACAGCGCCAAAAGATAAACGATAACCCATGGACTGATTAAGCCTTAAAATCCAATAATCTCAAGTATTGAACAGGGATAGGATAATTACGATTTATACTTGTCTCTATTTAGGCGTTAATTATTGCTAAATGGCAATTTTATGAACATTTCAACGCGTCATCAATCGTGTAATGATTTTTATCATAATTTTGATGTGATTTACTAGTGTTAATGACTGATGTTCTTAAACGGTATTGGGTCTGATATTTGAATAAAGCTTATGGAATAGCTTTACAGAGGTATAAAAATTTTGAACTTACTGAGAAGATATTGCAATAAAAAGGTGGTACCCGGAGACGGACTGGAACCGTCACACTCTAAGAGCGAGGGATTTTAAATTCTTCGTATTAATTTAAAATTAAAAGGTTTAGCCACTGATTTAATTGAACTTATATTATTTACGTATTGTTGTGATAGTAGTTTTACAGGCTAAAACAGCTTAAATCAACGTATAAAATCGGTATAAAGTACTAATAATTAGCGATTTGAATAACCACTCATTCATTATTCGAAATATCCAAGTATAACTAAATCTGACAGGCAGCTTTAAGACTCAATATAGTCTTTCAGTCCTGAATTAAACCATACTTAACTAGTTCAGGTCTCATTTAAAGCCACCGCGCGATATAGTTTATCCGCTAGTTTTATTAAAATGCGCGTTTTAAAAAATTATTTACCTGTCATATTCTCACTAGAATAGGACATTTCCCACTTCCCTACACACCAATGAATTCATTGGCTACAGGTAAAATATAAATATCAACATATGAGAAGAGACTATAAGATGAATTTTTAATTGAATGTCCATTTTATAGGGTACTCAGGGTCAGGCTTATAAATTAAATTGTATCCAGCATTTAATCTCATTGCTCCTTTTGAAGAGTTAGCACCCATCTCGCGCATATGGAAGTAGAAATGTGGACATTGGTGCATTATAGGTTTTAACGCCTTAATCATCAGGTTCCATGATGCTAACTGTAACTTCTTTCTACATTTCCGTTGGCCTCGTCTTCTTCAATAACCACAGACTTATTAAGATTGGACAATTTATAATTGTCTTGCTGTTACCTGCGCTAAACTTGTAATAAATTGTTATATAATCATGTTGCTTTTTGGTCTATCTTTATCAATTGAGATATATTGAATAAAGTAGCTATGGATATGGATATTAAAGTGAAACAAGAATCGGAAAAAAATAATCTAGTTCCGCCGATGTATTCATCGATCACTGTCAAAGGTAAAGTAAAACCCCTCAATGAAGATCAGCTTTATTGCCATGAAAACATCAGCTTAATTGCCGATGGCATGGGCGGGCATGTTGGTGGCGATATTGCCAGTAAAACCGCCATCAAGGTTATTGTCGAAGAATATCAAAAGCAACCCGATTTAGTCAATGCCATTAAACAAGCCCATTTAACCATGGCACAACTTAATACCGGCGTTGATGCTAAAGATAAAATGGGCACAACGGTTGTTGCCAGTATTTCGGCAGCAGATAGCTATAAAATTGCTTGGGTTGGCGACAGCCGAGCTTATTTATGGGATCTGCAAACGCAACAATTGCAACAATTAAGCAAAGATCATTCGCTCGTCAACCATTTAATTGACCAGCAAACCATTACCCAAAAACAAGCGTTGTATCATTCCAAGCGGCACGTTATCACCCAAAGTTTGGGGCTTTCAACAACAGCGGCCTTAACCGTTGATACAATTAAAGGACGTTGGCAGGCAAAGCAGCAAATATTATTATGCAGCGATGGCTTATCAACTTATGTCAGTAACGGCATTATTTCCCAGATATTAAGCCTGCCGATATCCAATCAGCAAAAATTAACCCATCTTGTTGAGGCGGTTAATCAAAAAGGCGGGCAAGATGATGTAAGTATTATTTTGCTTGATTCGCCGATAGGCAGAGAGTATTAGACAGAATTAATGCACGCTGATTAATTAATATTCGTGCATTGAAATAAATTGTAATAGCTTAATTTCAACTAAGCAGATAACGTAGCAAAACTGTCAACAAAGCTTATTTTCTAACTAGTTATATTTCTGGCTAAGTAGCTAGGTAATAAAGAAAGATAGCTTAAAATAAAATCAACATGACTTTGTGAGCAGGTAATAGAAAAAGCACTTACCAAAAAAAATAACTAAACAAAAACTAATCAATAACAACAAAAGGTGACAATATTATGTCTAAAATTATCATTAGTATTACGGAAGCTGGCGATGCGGAAGCTAAAGTTAATGGTCAAGCGAAAGCAATAAATGATTTAAATTCTAAAAAAGGCGGGAAAGTCAGCTTTGAAAACACCTACCCGTCCCTTTATAGCTTTACCTTTGCCGAGTGGCCGTTTGAAGGTGAAATGGAAGCGATAAACGTAGGTGATGTTGCTGATCAGAAACAAAAAGTGAAAAAAACCCTTGTTGGCCCCGCGGGAATATATGCCTTCACCTACAGTAAGGAAAGTAGTGGTGGTGGCAATGTGGGTGGTGGCGTTGGCGGTAGTGGTAGTGGTCATATTACTGTCGAGGATTAATCAATATTAAATAGCTAAAGACTGCAGCAGCTAAAAGCAGGATGCTATCGACTTTAGTGAAAACCCTAGTTTAAGCTAGGGTTTTTATTTTTATTTAGCCGCGTTTACTTAAGTTCAAGGCACTCTACCGCCTACTTTTTAACAACTAAAGCCGGATAATTTACTTCTAATAATTGGCTGAAATAGTTTATTTGTTGTTTCAGCCAACGTCTTTTCTCTACCGTTACCTTGGTTAAACTTTGCTGTTCCTCATTACTTTGTTGCTCGCTATGCCTCTCAGGATCAAAAGCTGAATCAGAAGCGAAATCAACAGTTGCATCAAGCCAACGCTGTAAATGTTGTCGGCGATATAACCATAATAACGACGGATAATACTGCGCAATGGCATTAAAATAATGCTCGGCCTGTTGGAAATGACCCGCTTGAGAATGCCATTCGGCTTTGGTTAATAATCCCTTGTCATTATAAGGTAAATTATCAATAGCTACTCGCTCTAAACTCTGCCAATTATTATTTAATAATACCAACAAAGCATTATCTTCATCGCTATCACTTATCACTTGTTGCGATTTAATTAATGCCTTATCAAAGACCTCCTTGTTATTGATATTTCCCGACTGAAAATAAGCAAGTTGTTGCTCCATTCGATAGAGCAAAGAAAGGTTATCTAGCAACAAACGATTGGCAGGATTTTTGAGAAGGGTCTGCTCAAGACTACTTTTTCCTTGGCTTAAATAATCTTGATAATCTAGCCCCTGTTGCCAGTGATAAATGGCCTGATCATTTTGTAGTAATGCCTGTTCAACCATAACAAACGGATGTTGTGGTTGAAGCTGTTTGGCTTTAGTTAAATAAAGTTCTGCCTGTGTTAATTGTTCAGTATTTGCGACTAACAAAGTATTATTTATTTTAGCCAACCAGCGGTAAGTCAGCCCGATATAATAGTTCACGACAAAGTGCTCAGGATTTAACAATATCGCTTTTTTATAAGCAGTAATGGCTTGCTGTAGTTTCTTTTGAGCCTGTTCAGGAGGAATAAACTCAGACCAAAGTAAATAAATAGAGGCTAGATTTATTTTAGCGCCAATGCGTTTCGGCTGTAATGCACTGGCTTGCTGATAGGCCTTAATTGCTTTAGTGAAATGTTCGGCAAAGTTATCCACAAATAATGGAGCATGTTTTTTTTCTTCACGTTTATTCCCGTTAACTAGCATGGTTTGCTGTTGTTTAGCGATTTTTATCGCTAACTCCTTCAATAAATTGGCATAGCTATTAAAGAAAAAATAATCGCGACTTTGTTTGGGGATCTGCTCAAAAATATTAATGGCCGTATCAAACTCTGGCTCAACCGGAAAATCCCTATCTTGTAATAATTTAATTTTTTGAAAGTAAGCTCGGCCAAGTGAAAATAATATACTGGGGTTATCCATTGAATAAACTAAGGCCAATTGCAATTGCTCAATCGCCTGTTGTTGCGTTTGAATAGGATCACCCGCATGCTGGTCTTGATAGGCACTTTTTCTCGATAATAACTGACCTTTAATAAAATAAGCCTGATAATCCTTAGGGGAAATAATACCGGCTTTATCCAAAAAACTTATCGCTTGTTGATAGGTGTGATCAAAATTTTGTTGTTTGCCATAGACCGCATTGGTTAATTGACGAAAATAAACCGCTAATGGTTTTAATTGTAACTGTAAGTCCGAACGGCCTATTGCCGCGGCGGTTGCATAATGTTGTAAGGCTAAGGCTGCGTTACTTTCTTTATCTTTAGCTGAGTGACTAGCCCCTGCTTTTTCTGCCTTAGCTAAATAAATATCACCGCGCAAAATATGATGTTGATAAAACCATACAGGTAAATCGTCAGTCTGTTCAAGGGTGGTTAATGCTTGTTGCTCTTCCCCTTGATAATACTGTAATAACGCTTTGGTATAGCTTTGGTACGGTGAGCCCGCCAAACCTTGGTTTAAATATTCAATCGCAGGCTGTTTGTGGGCTTTATCTAACAGCGCCATTCTATCTTTTTTAGCCGATTTACTGCTGTGATTATTTATAATGGCTTTTTGTTGTTGATAAATAGCGCCATGACTTAAGGCTAAATTATAAGCGACTCGCGCTTGCTGAAAACCACTTTGCCATGCTTGTTGGCTGTGTGTTAGGGCTTTATCGTATTCTTGTAGGGCGTAATACATTCGTCCGATGGCGTAATGGCCAGGGCCGTAAGCAGCTTCACCTAGTGTTTGTATTTCATTGTTAAGGCTGGCAATTTGTTGATGCCATAGCGCTGTTTCGTTGCTAATGTCATGGCGTGGTGCCATGCGACTCATTTGCACTTTAGCTTCGAGGCTTTCTACTCTGCTGGTAAAGGTAGTGAGTAGTTGTTCACGCACTTGTTGTTGATGAGCTTGAACTTGTTGCCAAACCAACTCAGTAATGCCGCCCACACTAAATAACAGCAATAACATTACAGGCCATTTGTGTTTTACGGTTTTCTTTTTTAGCCAATAACGGCGGCTAGCTATTACCGATACAGGCTCTCCATTAAGGTAGTTATGTAAATCGTTACTTAATGTGGCAGAAGATTGATACCTGTCCTCTATGGCATGGGCTAAACAATGGTCAACGATAGCGCGTAGGTCGATGGGTAAGTGAGCAGGAAGTTTGGCATAATCGCCGATAATAATCGCCTGATTACGCTCTTTGCCATTTTCACCCTCAAATGGACGTTTACCGGTGAGCATCTGATAAAGCAAGATACCAAAAGAAAAGATGTCGGAGCCTTGCCCTAAGTTTTTTCGACCTAATGCTTGTTCAGGCGAGATATAACCGGGCGTGCCCGTAAACACACAGGTATCAGTTTTCCCTGTTTGTAGCGGTGTTAATGGCTTGCTCTGCTTTTTATTTTCATCATCATTATGGGCAATTAGGCCAGCAATACCAAAGTCGAGCACTTTAATCGTGCCATCAACCGTTAACATGATGTTTTGTGGTTTAATATCACGGTGAATAATTTGACTTTGATGCGCACAAGCGATGCCATCAATTATTTGTCTGGCATAATCTAACGCTGTTTCAAGCGGTAATCCTTCGACTGGAATAAGCTGGTCGAGCGACTGACCGTCAACCCATTCCATGATGATAAAGTTATTGTTTTGTGCTCTGGCGACATCGTATATGGTTACTATATTGGGGTGGTTGAGCTTACACGCCATGCGAGCTTCGTCGAGCAACATAACGTTGCTTGTTTGGTTAGCGCCCGCTTTGGTTTTTAATAATTTTAACGCAACATTGCGTTCTAGGGTTTTATCTTTTGCGCGATATACTGCGCCCATGCCACCTTGCCCGAGTATTTCCAGTACCTCGAAGTGCGCGAGTTCTCCGGTGAGGTTAAATTTACTTTTGGGCGTATTAGCCGAGGGCTCTGGTGCTTTATCGTTTAAGTAGCCATTGGGTTGTTGAGTTTGGTCGGGGTCTTCCTCAAGAAACTGGGTTTTATCTGTTTCAAGATCATCAATCAGCAACCAATCGCAAATATCGCAAGTTGTATTAGTTATTGCATTTTGAAAAAAACATTGGGGACAATTTTTATAGCGAGTGTTTGCTGTGGTCATTTGAGGTAATTGGTCTCATATTTTGGCCGCTGCAAACGTTACACTAGCAAGGTTTAACTATAAACTATCACTTTATTTCGACCTTGTTCTTTGGCTAGATATAAAGCTTGGTCTGCCTCTTCTAATAATAAAATCGCTTGCTGGCCATGGGCAGTTTTGTAATTTGATATTCCGATACTAACAGTTATTGTTATGATTTCTTCATCTTTTTTTATCAGCGCTTGTTCTGCTGCCTGTCGAATGCGTTCTGCGCATAGTTTAGCGCGATGAAGATCTGTGCCGGGCAGTACCACTAAAAACTCTTCGCCGCCAAATCGACATGCTCGGTCGCAATCGCGAAGCTGGCTTTTAATTATTTTTGCAAATGTTTGTAAAGCAAGGTCGCCGCATATATGACCAAAGCGGTCATTGACTTGTTTGAAGTGATCAAGGTCTAGCATTAATACCGTAAAAGGTATTTGCTGTGCTTGTGCGCGTTGCAGTTCTTGCTCTAAGCATTTGTCTATATAACTGCGGGTATAAAGTTCAGTAAGATCATCGGTGGTTGCACGTTTGTATAATTGTGCATTATGTAAGGCAATACTTGTATGAGAGGCGAAGGTTTTCAAAAAAGGTAATTGTTTAGGTTCAAAACAATGTGCCTGACTTTGATTGTCGAGATAAATGATGCCGATTACTTGGTTATCTTGTTGTAATGGTATAACGATGATGCTGCGACTATTACTTTGATGTATTTTACCTATACCTGCTTGGGGATTATTAAGCATTGCGTCGCCAACGATTAGAATTTTATTTTGTTGTCGGCAATTTGCTATCAGTTCTTTACAGTGTTCGTGTATTAGTTGGTGCTCTTGCTGTTGGTCGGAAGTACTGAAATTTCTTGATGAAATAAGCTCAAAAGCTGAATCAACAATTGTGTTTGTTGAGGCGAGTAATATAAATCCTCGCTCTGCATTTAATACTTTACTGACGAGGTTAAGGGCGGTTTCAGTGAGTTCTTCAGTCGTTAAACTACGATTAAGCATGTAACTAATAGAATGTAGCGTTTGCTGCTCTTTTAATACCGAATGTTGTTCTGCATTTAAGTTTAATAAATTTTTATCAATGTCTTTCATTAACGCTGAGGGCAGCGATTGAAGACCAAAATGATTTTGTAGTTGCTGCTGCAAGTTTGTTCTAAAGGTATTGATTTCAACAGACAGTTCGATTTCAGGCGCTTCATCACTATTGAAAAAGCAAGTTTGCATTGTTTTATCTGTACTGTCTGCGCTATGCATTTCATACCATAAGCTTAAATTACCCAATCTTATTTCGGTATCATTATATATTGTTTTACTCTGGTTGGGCGCCAGTTTTTCGTTATCGACCCAAGTGCCAAAACTGGAATTAAGATCGGTGATCACTAAGTGCTGTTTATCCCATGATATTTTCATGTGTTTACGAGATATACCGGCATTAATAAGCTCAATATCTGATAAAGGTGAGCGTCCAATGACTAATTGACCATTTATGGGTGACAACAATTCAGACCTTAGCTGGTTACTACCGTCTACCCATGATAAGTAATGATCTATGCTATCTGTCATAAACGTCCAATAATGTGCTCAATAGTAAAAAATATAATGTTAGAGATTGACTAAGTAATGTCTCAACAATGACTAAACAAATTAAATAATGACTATTTGTATCACTGTTTTAACCGATGTTATATTACTATATATTTCAAATCGAGATAAACTAGCAATAATTTACTTTTACGTAAAAATTATACATGGCTATATTATTGAATACAAAAACAAAACAAAGTATTACTTTAAGAAACCCTCATGTTTTTGGTCGCTCTCCTATTTCCTCTAATACCCTATTAAATGACACTAATGCGTCGAGAGTGCATAGCTCTATTCACTGGAATAGTTCGTATTGGTTGTTACAAGACTCCAGTACTAATGGCTCTTTTATTAATAAAACTCGCGTGACTAAAAGTATTATGAAGCGTTTAAAACAAGGCGATACGCTAAACTTTGGTGATTTAAATAGTGAAACTTGGCAATTAATTGATGATAGCGAACCCAAATCTATGCTCATCCCTTTAGATAAAGATTCAGCCAGCATAGAGTTAACAAATGTATTTGTGCTGCCAAATGAAAATGCGCCAGAGGTAACCTTTTACTTATCGCCTGAATACCGTTGGTTATGTGAGAGCAAAACGGGCACTGTGGTATTAAACTCAGGTGATAATATTCAAACATCTACTGGAGATTGGTATTTTGTTGGTAATTACCCCGTAGATGAAACTTGCTTTGTTAATCATTTTCATCAGGACGAATCGCTAACCATAAAAGCTGAATTTACAGTGAGTCAAAATGAAGAGCATGTTTATATCTCTTTAACTATCGAGGATAAAATAATTGACCTTGGCA
This sequence comes from Colwellia sp., assembly GCA_022969175.1. GTDB lineage: Bacteria > Pseudomonadota > Gammaproteobacteria > Enterobacterales > Alteromonadaceae > JALJPB01. The sequence continues at coordinate 19,329 of JALJPB010000004.1, forward strand.
GAAAAAGCCACCACTACTTGGTGTTAGTGCTAGCACGTAAGTGGCAAGAAGATAAAATAAATAATATTCAAAACAGTGAAAGAGGATGGCTTGATAAGGCATTATTGTGTAAAGAATTAATAATTACAGAACAATATATGAATATTCAAATTTATCGTTTTAGAAAGCAAGTGGCTAGTTTTATGTCAGAGGCTACAATACTTCCTCAACCCATAAAAAGACGCTTTGGCGAGATCCGTATTACCTTTGATGATGTAAATATTATCGGCGGTGCAATATTGTAAAAACATGCTAAATCAACGTATAAAATCGGTATAAAGTACAATTTAAAAATCACAATTAAATTGATGAATTTGAGCCTTTCAAAACGTTCATCGCTTGAGCAAGTTGTAGGTCTTTAAGCTGACGGGTTTCTTTACACAACCTTAACTGTTCTTTTAATTCAGTTGCCTCTTGTTCCATTTGTTTTTTCAACATCATAAGCTTTTAATGATTGTTTAACCGTCATCAATCTACGCCTTTTCAAATAAAAAAGAGATGGATGCCAAACGTATTCAAAGGCAGTTTAATAGGGATTTAAAGCTAATTAATGATAATACTGACTACGACGATATAATCATCCCTGCAGATGAAGTTGAAACACTGAACACCGCAGGATGAGTGGTATGGATAGGAAAACTGCTAAAATAAGTATACTGCGTTTCTCATTTTAAACGAGTCGTTAAAGCCGCTTTACAGCTTGGCGGCTTGTTTTAAAGCAAACCTTAATCAAACCTTTAAAAATTTCTCACTTCTTTTAAACTGCCAATTTTTTAAAACGCTTTTAAAATCCTTTTAAAATAAGGCTTCCCACAAATTCTCGCCAAATTTTATATTGTCTCGGTTTATTACATTAATATCGGTCAGTTACAATTGCTGTAGATTTGTACTTAATGACATTTGAATAAAGCTTATGGAGTAAGGCTTACAGAGATATAAAACTTTTGGAATAACTGAATAGACATTGCAGTTATAAGGTGGTACCCGGAGACGGACTTGAACCGTCACACTCTATGAGCGAGGGATTTTAAATCCCTTGTGTCTACCAATTCCACCACCCGGGCATCGGATAATCATTTTTATAGTAGTTTTGGTTAACTACTTTTACTATCATTGAATGATAGTAAAATTGGAGCGGCTAACGAGACTCGAACTCGTGACATTCACGTTGGCAACGTGATGCTCTACCAGCTGAGCTACAG
>JALJPB010000004.1:20669-32824 GCA_022969175.1 Colwellia sp.
GCGGCTAACGAGACTCGAACTCGTGACATTCACGTTGGCAACGTGATGCTCTACCAGCTGAGCTACAGCCGCTTCATCTGTTGACTCCCTGTCAACTGGAAACGCATTTTACATTGATATACTTTGGAGTCAACACTTTAATCTCAATTTTATTTCGACTGCTCAAAAAGCAACTAATCTGATGTTTTTTTAACTACCTAGCTCCTATTCTGTCTATTTTTCAACCTTAAGTTCCGGCCATGCCACTTTAAAATAAGAAAGCATTGACCAAATTGTTAAAATTGTAGCGACAAAAAACAAAATATACGCCAGCCCCATTAATATTTCATAAGGTAAATTAAATAAAATAAGTGGGATATCGTAATCAGGGTGCCAAATTAACCCTTGTAGCGATAACATTTGTGCAAATGTTTTGTATTTGCCCATATCAGACACCGCTATTTCATTTCTTTTACCCCGTGAAGACATAAATTCACGTAGTGCGCTAATGAAAATTTCACGGGCGATCATAATAATGGCAGGAATGGAGATCCACCAAACTTGATAATCTTCCACTATGATAATCAGTGCTGTAACTACCATGAGTTTATCCGCCACAGGGTCAATAAAAGCACCAAAGGCAGATGATTGATTGAGTTTTCGTGCTAAATAACCATCTAAAGCATCGCTAACTGAGGCTAGCCAAAAAACTAAAAAGGCACCAAAATGATTCCAAGAAACGGGTAAATAAAAAACTACGATGAAAATTGGGATTAAAATTATTCTAAAAACAGTTATTTGGTTTGGGATTGTCCACATAAACTCTTTACTACTATTATTATTTTCTAGTGACGGTTACTGATGTTATTAACTTTATATTTAAAAATAATAACTATCTGAACCCTATAATTTCATTTTACACAGGTTAACCGTTAATTGTCAGTTCAATTATCGTGTAACGCATCATAAATAACTTCAGCCAATACTTTATTAATACCAGGAACTTTTTCTAGTATTGCTCTATCTGCTCGCTGTACTTCTTGTAAACCACCTAAGTATTTAAGTAATGCTTGTCGTTTTTTAGCGCCTATACCCGGTATTGATTCCAACGTAGATTTTTTGCTGGCCTTTTGCCGTTTTGCTCGATGCCCTGTGATAGCGAAGCGATGAGATTCATCACGTATGTGCTGTATAAGGTGCAACGCTGGTGATGTACCAGGCAATGAAATGAGCTGGTGACTACCACCTAAAATAAGCGTTTCTAACCCAGGTTTTCGTGATTCACCTTTAGCAACACCCACTAATAAGGGAGCTCTAGTTAAGTTTAATTCAGCAAAAAAATCTTCTGCCTTAGCTAATTGTCCCTTACCACCATCGATAAAGACAATATCAGGTATTTTATCATCAGCATCAATTTTATCTTTATCCACCGTTTTGAGCTTGCCATAGCGTTTATTTAAAGCAAAAGCCATTGCCGCATAATCATCACCAGGGGTAATGCCATGAACATTGTAGCGTCGGTAATCACTTTTAAGTGGTCCTTGTTGATTGAAAACAACATTTGAGGCGACCGTTTGTTGTCCCATGGTATGGCTAATATCAAAACACTCTATTCGGTTAATGCCATTGGTCAACTCGAAGACTTCATTTAAGGCAGCAAAGCGTGCTTGCATTGACTCTTTATGACTATTACGGGTAACCAGTGCTGTTTCTGCATTAGTACAAGCAAGTTTTAAGTACTGGGCACGTTCAGTCCGCACGTTAACTGAAATTTTAACTTCTCGCTCTGCACTTTTTGTTAACAATGCTGCAAGCGATTTTTGCTGTTCAAAGCTTTCTTGTATGACTATTTCTTTGGGTATTGCACCATGTATTACATCATCAACTAAATAATGTTGGCCAATAAAGGCTTCAATTAATTCACTGTTAGAAGTTTCATTGGGTACAACGGGAAAATAACTTTTACTGCCTAAAATTTTATGATCACGAATAAACAATAAGTGAATACATACTTGCGACTTAAAACGGTAAAAGCCAACAACGTCCATTTCAGCAGCCATGCCACTAACAAATTGCTGTTGCTGTACTTTTCTTAGCGTTGATATTTGATCCCGATATTTTGCAGCTTTTTCAAAATCTAGCAGTAGACTCGCATCTTCCATTTTATTGACAAGTAGCTCAATAACGTTAGAGCTTTTTCCACGTAAAAATAATTTAGCTAACTGCACTTGCTGTTGATAATCATCACTTGATATTTTATCTACACAAGGTGCAGAGCAACGACCTAGCTGATGCTGTAAGCAAGGACGGCTTCTTGCTCGATAATAACTATCTTCACATTGGCGCAGTGGAAACAATTTTTGCATTAACCTAAGACTTTCCCACACAGCTCCCACCGATGGATAAGGGCCAAAGTATTCACCTTTAATTTTTTTTCCGCCTCGGTGCAAACCTAGCTTGGGATGTTTATGGTCAGTGATTAAAAGATAAGGGTAAGATTTATCATCTCGCAGGAGAATATTATATTTTGGTTGGTATTTTTTTATATAATTATTTTCAAGTATCAGTGCCTCACCTTCAGTGTGAGTAATAGTAACGTCAATTGCGGTAATTTTTTTAACAAGAGATTGAGTTTTAACGCTCGACACATCTTTTCTAAAATAACTGACGAGTCTTTTTTTAAGATCTTTCGCTTTACCGACATAAATGACATTTTGATTAACATCGTACATACGGTACACACCCGGTTGATGTGTTACCGAACAAAGAAAGGCTTGGTTATCAAAGGCAGGGAGTTCTTTCGCTGTTTGTTCTCTAGAAATAGCTTCTTTTTCTTGGTCAGACAATTGACTTACTCATATCAACAACAAATATGCGTAGTTTATATTAGAGGTTAACTACGCAATATTTTATAACTTCTCAGTATTTAACATTCCATGTCGAATAGCTAAATGGGTTAATTCAACATCGTTACCAATATTTAACTTTTCAAACATCCGGTAACGATAGCTATTAATAGTCTTGGTGCTTAAATTAAGCTGTACCGAAATATCGGGCACTTTTTCACCTCGAGTGACCATTAACATAATTTGTAATTCTCGTTCAGATAAGCCATTAAATGGATTGTCATTAATATTCTTAAATTGGTTTAACGCCATTTGCTGAGCAATATCAGCAGGCAGATAGCGTTGACCACTATTAACAGCGCGAATGGCATTAACCATTTCGTCTGGGCCAGATCCCTTGGTTAAATAACCCGAAGCCCCCATTTGCATCACTTTTGTTGGAAAGGGATCTTCACTATGAACAGTTAAAACAATAACTTTCACATCAGGTGCATAGCGAATTATCTTTTTGGTTGCTTCTAAGCCGCCAATTCCCGGCATGTTCATGTCCATCAAAACAACATCGGGTTCATTTTGACGGCAAAATTTAACAGCCTGCTCGCCCGTTTCAACTTCGCCAATAACCTTAAACCCTTTTACTTCCTCTAATATCTTTCGGATGCCGGTACGTACTAATTCATGATCATCAACTAATAAAATATTTATCAAAGGAATATCACCTTAACTCTCGGGAAAATGCATATGCATTAGAATAATAAAAAATTAACAAACACTAGTGTTAATTCAAGTAAGAATATAGTGAATTATAGTTTAAAACAATCGAAATCCAACGTTAATTACAGCAAATTAATTCGTTGTTTAAAAAACAAGCTAACAAAGCGGGTCATTAAAACTTATTATCGTTGAGCCAAGAGTTTAACAGTCCAATTTGACCTTTTTTATAAGCTGCATAAGTTAGCCTAACCGCATTACTCAATATTATGCTGTCTGACCATTGAGTTTGTTTTGCGATAAGTTTGTAGCAAACTAAAGCTTCCTCAGACAAATAGCCACGCATTTCTTTTTTTCCACGCTCTTTTTGGCGTTCACGGTATCTTTTTTGTTTTTCGGCATTGGTCATTGCCATTTTTTTCTCGGTCATGTCTATTCCTTATACTTGCTAGTCGATATATGGTTACGCATAACCAAAAGAATAGCAACAAAAGACGTGGAATGGCTTTATATTGATCAAAATTAACATTATTTCACTGTTCGGAGTTGTTTAGTGTACAAGTGTTCGCTAAAGTAGCCACCTTTAATACTATTGATGGGTCGATACCTCTATTTTTACAGTATTCATTCAGCAATATCTTGACTTACAGTAATAACTTTTTGGAAGCCATTATGGAACAAAAAAACTCGTATACAAAAGAAGATCTTATCAAAGCAGGTACTGGCGAAATGTTTGGACCTGGTAATAGCCAATTACCTTCTGGCAATATGTTAATGATGGATCGAGTTGTAACCATTAACGAAGATGGAGGCGAATTTGGTAAGGGCGAGGTTATTGCTGAATTAGATATTAATCCTGATCTGTGGTTTTTTGATTGTCATTTCAAAGGTGACCCAGTAATGCCTGGTTGTCTTGGTTTAGATGCAATGTGGCAGTTGGTAGGATTCTACCTTGCATGGTCAGGTGGACCAGGACGTGGTCGTGCTCTTGGTGTAGGTGAAGTGAAGTTTTCGGGTCAAGTATTACCAACCGCTAAAAAAGTGACTTATAAAATCACTTTTAAACGTGTTATTAAGCGTAAACTCTTTATGGGCATAGCTGATGGGACAGTATCTGTTGATGGTCGAGTAATTTATACAGCAACTAATCTGAAAGTTGGCTTATTTACTGATACTTCAAGTTTTTAAGAAAATATCGTAGCTCTTTGCCATCATTAGCACCGTGACATTGATTACAAGGATGTAAGAACTTATGATTTGTCTGGAACTAACATCATGATGACTCATCCTTGAATATAAAAAGCTCGGTACTGATTATACAATCAAGGTATCGAGCTTAAATTTTTCAATCTTCAATTAGGCCGTTTTTCTATTTAATTATTCCTTGTAGCCTATCTTCAATTGCTTCTCGCCATCCCCCTAACCATTCAGATTTAATTCCTAAATTTTGATAAGGACAATTTTCTTTCGAACGCCCTAAAATACCCGCTTGATAACCTCGTGAATGCGCCCTATCTTGGCGATCTCTTTTTTGCCTTTTCATCATTACTATTTTCTCCATCTTGTTCTATTTAAATGGCAAGTTAAACCTTCGCAGAACAACTTACACTACTAACAAATAGTCAACAGTTGCCATTTATGCAACATCAAAAGTTAGAGAAATAATTAAGCTCTTGATCAAGCAATAAATTTAAATAAAAAAAAAGCACGCTATGCGTGCTTTTCTATTAAATAGTGAGGAACAATAAAATGATTTTATTTAATTATGTTAACTGTCCGTCTAGTTAAGCTAAAACCAAATAAAGCAAGTAAAGCGAAGAAACCGAAGCTGGCACCTTGACGCTCCACTTTGCCTTCTTCTTCTGGAGTACATATTTGGCCGTCATCAGGCATAGGCTCAAGTGTCACCGCTCGTACCACATCTTCCATTAAAGGTTCGCCTAGATCATCAACCATTAATTCACCGGTTGCATCACGGCGTTGAACTTTATAGATGGCTGAAGCAGAAATTACATTATCTTCATTAATATCACGAGCTTCAATAATACTGTAAGGGTTCCCACAAGTGAGTAAATCATTGATATCGGTGAAAACATCATTATTTAAATCATAGATAAAAGCATGAGTTCTACGTGGGTTGGCTGCACTATCGGTATGAGTTTCAACTTCGCCTTCACCAACAATTAAACCATTTTCATTTATCGCTCTAGCAGTACTTGAAGAACTATCGAAAAAATCGGTCGGGAAAATCATTTCCATTTCATCAATATTTGCGGTGTCGATATAATAGAACTTAGTTCTTAGTTTGCCATTAATAGATTTTGTAACATGCCCTGTTGCTATACCTAAATTACTTATATCATAAGCTTTTGAATCAAAATCGACGCCGTGATCTTGGGCAAGTGAAGTGACCTTACCATCTTTATAAACAACAGCGTAAAAACTTCTGCCTTGAATACTTGTTGGGTCGAACTCTGACTCATCAATCCAGCCATGAGAAAAACCAACTGAAACACCATCATCGTTTACCGCTTGAGCATAACTTTCATATGTTCTTTCATCATCCTCATGGGGTGTTACCAACAAACCAAGGTTTTCAGTTGAAACATCACCACTTGCTGTAATTGTCGATCGGAAGGCTCTTACTTGATAAGCTTTAGTATTGCCATCATCTCTGTGTGTTTGAATACAAACACCTCTTGGAACATCATCAAGAACATCAGGGTTTGCACAACCACTACCTAAAGTTTCTGATTCAATTAATTCCTTAATATTAACATTCATCTCTGTACTCATAAAACCTACAGCAATTTGAGTTTCACTGACATCTAACAGTCCAGAAACACCACCATAATTTTTATCTTCATCTGAGTTACTTTCGCTTGGCGGTATAATTTCAAATACCGTAATCCCTCTATCGGGCGAATAAAATGCGCGGCTAGAAAACTCACTAACCCAAAAGATTAATTCACTACCACTGCTGTTAACAAAATCTTGTGGTAAATAGGGTGAAGACGCACTGCCGTATAACCAACCACTATCAGTAATACCTTTAACTATATCTAATGTTGAACGTGTAGGAACATCGCCACCTTCAAAAGGCACATCAAAAACAGTAACTTCATCACTGTCATCACCAGAATTAATCATGGCAACCGTACCTTCAACTTCTTGATAAAGGTAATTACCATTATTAGTTTCTAACCACCTCACTGTCCATGCTAAATCGTTAGGTGTTGGATTACCTGCTTTTAAAGCATCAATATCTTCAATAGGCTCTAATTCATGTACAATAAAACTGTTGGTAAATGCGTAGTTCTGAATGCTTGCAAAATCATCATCATCAAGATACTTCTCCCCAAATTGAACAGGGAAATTATAAACATTGGTACCAGACAACACCATATCACCGGTATTGTTAGCTTGCTGTGCGTAAGTGTATTTAGCACTAGCAACACCTTTATCAATCACTTTATAAGTGGCGGCATTTACCAAAGAAAGGCTCATAGCACTGGTTATTGAGAGTGCCAACATCGATTTAACAAATCTATTCATTTAACTTCTAAACTCTTTATTGCTTATTTATGGCTTATTTGGTTTAACAGTATTAATTAAAGTTATTACTGTTAACGTAGCGTATTTAAATTTCTAGCTATTATTCGTCGAGCTCTTGCCACCTTGCATAGGTAACGTCGAGGTTGGACTCTGATTCTGCTAGCTGGTTCAATATATCTTTAGTAAATGTTTCATCTTTGCTAAAGAAGTCAGCCTCATTCACCTGACTTTGTAATGTCTCAATCAAACTTTCCAACTCATCAATTTTTAATGGTAACTCTTCAAGCTCTTTCGTTTCTTTAAATGATAATTTTTTCTTTTTTAATACTTTACTCGCGATGGGCTTTACTTGCTGTTGTTCTTTTTTAGCTTTTTCTGTAGCCCCCTCTTCCAACGATTTACGTTGTTGAGCTTTGTGTGCTAAATAATCATCAACATCATCATAACCACCAACGATTTGATTTATTTGACCACTTCCATCGAAGTAAAGGCAAGTGTTTATACAATTATTTACAAAGTCACGGTCATGGCTCACTAAAATAACGGTTCCTGCATAATTTGCAACAACTTCTTCTAATAGCTCTAAAGTTTCAATATCTAAATCATTGGTAGGCTCATCGAGAATTAATAAATTACTTGGACGCAAAAACAGGCGAGCAAGTAACAATCGATTTTTTTCACCACCAGACAATGCTCTAACAGGTGTTCTAGCTCGCTTTGGGCTAAATAGAAAATCTTGTAAGTAACCAAGTACATGGCGAGACCGGCCATTCACTATCACTTCTTGTTTACCTTCACCAACAATTTCTTGTACCGTTTTATTAAGATCTAGGGCTTCACGATGTTGGTCAAAATAGGCAATATCAAGATTAACTCCTGATCTCATCTTACCGCTAGTAGGCTCAAGCTTTTCCATTATTAGCTTAATCAATGTTGATTTTCCTGTACCGTTAGCGCCAATAAGTGCTAAACGGTCATTACGTGTGATCAACAAATTAAGTTTCTCGATGATAGTTCTACCATCAAAAGCTATCGTTAAGTCTTCGGCCTCAAAGACTAACTTACCTGAGCGATCACCTTGTGTGATATTCATGGTACTTTGATTGCGAACTTCTCGGCGCGCCGTCCGCTCATTACGTAACTTTTCTAAGGAACGAACACGGCCTTCATTACGAGTACGTCGGGCTTTAACACCTTGGCGAATCCATACTTCTTCTTCGGCAAGTTTTTTATCAAACAACGCATTCTGTTGAAGTTCTACTTGTAAATCATGGGCCTTTTGTTCGATATATAAATCATAATCGCCAGGATAACTTTTTAATTGACCGCGGTCTAAATCAAGAATACGGGTGGATAAACCACGAATAAACGCTCTATCATGACTGATAAAAATTATTGTTCCAGTAAAGTCTTTTAAGAATTTTTCTAACCATAATACACTTTCAATATCTAAATGGTTGGTTGGCTCATCAAGTAAAAGTATATCTGGTTGAGTAACAAGCGCTTTAGCAAGTGCGAGTTTTCGTAGCCAACCACCTGAAAGATCGGATATTTTATCATCTGCATTCAATGATAATGTACTCATTGCCTGCTCAATGCGTTGCTCATCTTGCCATGCGTTAGCTTGTTCCAGCTGATCTTGAACTCTACTGAGTTTATTAAGGTTTGCTTCTGAAGGGTCTTCAGTGACATCGTGGATCAAAGCATGGTAGCGACGAATAATGTCTGCATTTTCTGCAACACCTTGAGCAACATAATCAAAGACACTGATATTAGAAGACTCTGGAGGATCTTGCTCTAACATTGCCATTTTCATGGTACTAGACTTTAAAATCTGGCCATCATCAAGGTTTTGTTTGTCCATTAATATTTTCATTAATGTCGACTTACCCGCGCCATTGCGACCAACCAAACAAATACGTTCACCCGTTTGAATACTTAGCTCGGCTTTATCTAATATTTTCTCTTCACCGAAAGCAAGTTCTGCATTGGCAATTCTTAATAATTCCATAAATTTATTTAACTTCTCTTACCGTTTAAAAAGCGCTAACGCTAATTTGAATCTTTTATACTTTATTCTTTATTAATAACTAATAAAAAATAAAGTACCTATTTTAGTAAACTATTTACTTGGTCTTCATTAAAAGGCCAATACAGTTCTTTTTTGTTGATAAGCTCGTCTACACGTTCAAGTACAGGTATATGTACCCCATAACGTTCAACTAGCGCTTCATTCTCAACAATATCAATAATATTTAATTGTTTATTAACTATCAGTGGCTGACATATTGCCATCGCTAATTCGCATAAATGACATCCCTCGCTACTGTATAAATTAAAAACTGTACTCATTGATGTTTTCTCTAATTAACTGCAACACGTCTAATCGACCAACTGTTATGTATATGCTTGTTACGAGCAAAATCTTTATCACGAGTTAACTCAGTCATTGCTTGCACCTTTAAGCCAAGCTTGTCAATTGCCTCAAAGTCCATTTTGAAATTACGCTTGTTATTGGTAAATATTATTTCACCCTGAGGTGCTAAAGCATTTAATGCATCTGTTAACAAAGCAATGTGGTCACGCTGAACATCAAAGCTTTCTTCCATACGTTTAGAATTTGAGAAAGTCGGTGGATCAATAAAGACAATATCAAATGGTGTATTTTTGCTAGCGTCAAAATCTTTTAACCATTGAAGACAATCAGCTTGAACAAATTGATATTTGTGACTAACTAATTTATTTAAAGTGAAGTTATCTTGAGCCCAATTGAGATAGGTATTCGACATATCCACCGTTGTTACCATCGCAGCACCATGAAGTGCAGCTTGTACTGACACTGAACCGGTATAAGCAAACATGTTGAGTAACGATTTGTTTTTTGCTTTTTTCGCTACGATTTGTCGAGTTTTACGATGATCTAAAAACAAACCGGTATCGAGATAATCCCACAAATTAACTTTTAATTTGGCGCCGTACTCATTAACAACAATAAATTGTTTAGACTTATCAACTTTTTGATATTGATTTGTGCCTTTTTGCTTCTTCCGTGTTTTTAATACCAATTTATCAATAGGGATATTCAGTACTTTAGGAGCCCAATAAATAACTTCTTGTAAACGTTTAGCAGCCTTATCAGCATCAATAGTTGATGGTGCCGCATATTCATGGACAACAACATATTCTCCATAAACATCTACCGCGACATTATATTCTGGAATATCAGCATCGTATGCACGATAGCATTCGATTTGCTCTGATTTAACCCAGCCTTTGAATTTTTTAATATTTTTATTTAAACGATTAGCAAAATCAGAATCTTGTTGATTGCCAAAATCTGTATTTGGATTAACGGCATCTTTAGCTAGTTGTTTATCATTAACTTCATATAAAGCTAACTGACAATCTAATGGCCCATTTTTAAATTTATAACGTTTAAAACTAGAAAGTTTTAACATGGCTAACATATCAACATTTGCTGTTAAAATAGCTAAACGCCAGTTTAAAAACTGTGTTTTAAGGGTTTGCCCAAAGGTAACGAAGTTTTCAACAAGCTCAGGTAACTCACCAATACGTTCACCATAAGGAGGATTAAATAACACAGTGCCTGATTTACCAAAATTATTGGCTAGCTCATTAATATCTTTACAAGAAAACTCAATGTACTGTTGAAGTTCAGCATTTCGAGTATTTTGTTGAGCGGTATTGATTACTCTACTGTCTATATCATTACCAAAAACTTTAACATTAGCTAGCTCAGTTAATCCCTTACGAGATTTAACTTTGGCCGATTGAAATTGTTGTTGCCAAAGTTCTTCATCATGAGATAACCAATGAGCAAAGCCCCAAGACTCTCTTTCAATACCAGGTGCTTGCCCTGCCGCCATTGAAACAGCTTCAATTAAAATTGTGCCCGAGCCACACATAGGGTCAAGCAATGGTTTACTGGTATCTTTTAACCAACCAGAGCGCTGGATCAAAGCAGCGGCTAAATTCTCTTTTAAAGGTGCTGCACCACTGTTTTTACGGTAGCCTCGTTGAAAGAGTCCACGACCAGAGAAGTCTAAATATATCACTACCTGTTGGCGCAGTAAACGTGCTTGAAAACGAATATCAGGAGACGATTTATCAACTGAAGGACGATCTATACCTTGGTCAGTAAAATGATCTACCACCGCATCTTTTACGGTTAAGCCGCCAAATTGAGTATTACGAATTTCTTCACTGACACCGACAAAATCAATCGCAAATGTAGAAAATTGAGAAAAATGCTCAGACCAATTAATTTTACTTGCGCTGTTAAATAGCTGATCCTTGTTGTTAGCATCCCCCTCACCTAGTTTTAACATGACTCGTGTTGCTAGTCGTGTCCACAAAGAAATGTGGTAGCCCTTAGCAAGAGATGCATTAAAATAAACGCCTTCAGGTTTTTGAACCACTTGTTCACCACCGAGAGATTTAATCTCATCAGCTAAGAGCACTTCAATACCAAAGGATGTTAACGCTAAAAATTGATGCATGTTTGTTCCACAAATTAATCTAAGTTGAGATTTGCCAACACTATCTTTAATAGGATAGTGAAATAGTTGCGCGATTATAAACAAAGAGACACTGTACTTAAACTATTAACTATTAAATGACAGGTAATAGTTGCAGATATTACACTTTAGTCACAACGACAGATAAAAATCCGAGCAATAAGTGCATTTTTAAATCGTTTAGCTGAGCAATTGTACAATCAGTAAATTAATTAACAAAACAGGTTGCAATCTACCTAAGGTATCCTTATGATACGCTCGTTTTCAGGGTGCTGAACTTTGATTAACATTCTTAAGTTTGAATTAAAACAACTTGGCTTGTTTAAGTTTTACTTTATTGTAATACCTAAACCATTCGGACGCGGGATGGAGCAGCCTGGTAGCTCGTCGGGCTCATAACCCGAAGGTCGTCAGTTCAAATCTGGCTCCCGCAACCAATTCTTAAGTTTGAATTAAAACAACTTGGCTTGTTTAAGTTAACCACTTAAACCATTCGGACGCGGGATGGAGCAGCCTGGTAGCTCGT